>JALONJ010000232.1 GCA_025455045.1 Microscillaceae bacterium
GTTGATTTTCAATTAATTACAGAAATATTTTAAGACATAGCAATTTAACAAAGTTCCACGCAGGATGACGACTTGGGGGGATTTTAGATTTTTTTTTAAGATTTATTTTTTGTACTTTTTCAATATTTCTCAAAATATTCACGTTAATTATTAATTCCCAATTCCTAATTATGATTTTATCTGCTTGGTTTCCAGCCAAGTCGGGTTTAGCTGTGCATTTCCAAACACACCCCGCGCGACACACTGGTTTTATTTTTCGGCAATCAAAGTGAGGCTTTTCAAACTGCTTTTGCTCTCAGACTCGACTTTTTCCTCCCGCAAAATCATTCGTTTTGCCTTCAATTCTTGCACAAAAAATCGAACAGGCGATTCTTCTTCTGCATTTTGAATGGTCAATAATTTGGTATTAGGGTCATATTTCCAAACCCCTCGTTTGATTTCTTGCGGGCTATGCAAAATTGCCCTTCCATCTTGATAAAATTGCATTGATACTTTGCCAAGTTCTTGCACCATTCCATTCAAAAAAATCAACATCATTTCCGCTTTTGATTTATCATCGGCGGTTTCTTCCGCCAACATCTTCAACAAAGTTTGGCGCATAGCCAGCGTATCTACCCGCCACTTTTGGCATAGGTATTTGGGTGGCTTATTTTGCGCATAAGCACTTGATAAACAGAGCATTAGCAAGATAATAGATAAAAATATTTTTTTCATTTTTTTAAAATTTAAAACCAAGGTAGCTTAGATAATTAATTCATTATCAGCTATTTACCAACAAAGATTCTCTACCACTTTTCAGGAAATCCTAGCTTTATTCTAAACCTAAACTCATTTCTGCGCGCCGGCTAGACAGCCCGCTTGACAATTTTCCTGAAAAGCACTAAAGAACCCTAAAATATAATCAATTGATTATCAGCTATTTACAAAAACACTTCGGCGATTCATCACAAAACTCTCAAAATTGTATTAATTTTGCCTCGCAAATCTAAATCTTGATAATAAATTTTGCAACCTACATCATAAAATACTGATTATCAAGTAGTTGTATCAATATTGATTTTAGTCTGCTTTAAAATATATGAATATTCAAGTCATTTGTATTGACGACAGCCACCGCCCCAACGAAATACCCACTTCGCGCTGGATAAAAAAAGGCGAAACTTATCACGTTGTTCAAATTGATAAATTGCTTTCGCAAGGGGGTATCTATGGTTGTAAACTTGCCGAAATCAACAACGATGATTTAGTGCCTTATCAATATTTTCGTTTGTCTCGCTTTGCAATGCCTATAGACATCAAAGACGAAACCGAAATCACCGAAGAAATGCTCGAGGAGATTGATATTAGCGAAATCAAACGAATTCTCGAACCCGAAGAACAAGAAGCCTAAAGTCAAAAGTTCGCCGAGTTTAGCTGGGCGCATTGCAAATTTACGCTTTTTTATTGCCCCACTCACTCCAAAAGAGCGAAAATAAGGTAGTAGATTTGCTATGCGCTTCTTTTGGTGGGTAAAATTAGGATTTAAACTTTAACCCAAAACGCAAAACAAAAATCATCATTGAACTTCAAAACAAATCCTCAAAATGCTTAAAGTCCATACCCTAGAAATTGCCTACGAAATAGCGCAAAATCTCGATTTTATATATCCGACTCTACTCGAGTGTGAGTCGGAGTTGTTTTTGGTAGATTGCGGTTATGCGGGTTTTATGCCCAAAATCGAGAAATCCGCCAATATTATGGGCTTGAATTTGGCAAATTTGACAGGGTTGATACTTACTCACCACGACATCGACCACGTAGCCGCCGCGTCCGAAATCAAACAAGCCTATCCGCAAATTAAAATATATGCTTCGGCTATTGAGGCTTCTTTTATCAGTGGGCAGACCAAATCGCCCCGATTGCGGCAAGCCGAAGCACTTTTATTGACCTTGCCTCCTGAGCAAAAGGCTTGGGGTGAGGAATTTGTCGCAAGTCTGGAAGCCATCAAACCTGTAGCAATCGATGAATTGCTCCCCGAAGATGCTGATTTCGCTGTACTACCCGATTTGCAAATCATCGCCACCCCCGGGCATACGCCGGGGCATATTTCGCTTTATTCGCCAGCCAACAAAATTCTGCTTGCCGCCGATGCGCTGGTCATTGAAAATGAACAACTCAGGCTGGCAAATCCTGAATATATTTTAGATTTGTCGCAAGCTATAGAGTCGGTAAAAAAGCTCCAAAACCTGGCTATTGAGACGGTTATATGCTATCACGGAGGTATAATGCAAGGCAATATTGCCCAACAACTAAGCAATCTGCTGGCGGATTTTGCCTAAGTAAGAAAATTATGAGCCAATAAATCATTTCTTAAAAATTACTTAGGAATGAATAATGAATAATGTAAAATGAATAATTTTGTAATTACCTGAAAGTCAATATATTACCAAAAAATATTGTACGCATTATTTTTTTCTTGTTCCTTAGTTATTTTTACAAAAAAATAATTTTTATTTTATAAATTATTGATAATCAATGATTTATGGTTTTTCATAGGCTATTTTTGTTCCTAATCTATTTAAACTATCCCTAAAAATGAATCAATTTGCCAATCAAATAGTTTGGATTACCGGAGCCTCCTCCGGCATTGGTGAAGCCTTAGCTTATGCTTTTGCCCGCGAGGGTGCAAAGTTGGTGTTGTCGGCACGCCGCGAAAGCGAGTTGGAACGGGTAAAAAATGCTTGTAAAGGCGCAAAAGAGGTAATGATTCTGCCTTTGGACTTAGCCAATGGCAGTGATTTTAAGGCGGAAACCCAACAAGTAATACAACAATTTGGGCAAATCGATATTTTGGTCAATAATGGCGGCATTAGCCAACGCGGATTGGCTAAAGATACTTTGATAGAGGTGGACCGAAGAATTATGGAGGTCAATTTTTTTGGCACAGTTTCGCTCACCAAAGCAGTTCTGCCAACATTTTTACAACAGAAAAAAGGGCAAATTGTGGTCATCAGCAGTATTGTCGGCAAAATAGGCGTACCCCTACGCACAGCTTACTCGGCTTCTAAACACGCCTTGCACGGCTGGTTTGATGCCCTACGTGCCGAAACTTGGGAGGCTAATCTCAAAGTTTTGTTGGTATGCCCGGGTTATGTCAAAACGCAGGTTTCTATCAATGCGCTTGCCGCCGATGGTAGTAAACACAACAAAATGGATGAAACGACCAGCCAAGGTTTATCGGCGGAATATACTGCCGAGCAAATTTTGAAAGCAATTCGTCGAGGCAAAGCCGAAGTCATTATCAGTGGCGCACGCGAGCGATTGGGGGTGTTTTTGAAAAGGTTTTTTCCGGCTCGCCTACGCAAGATGTTGCAAACGGCTAAGACGACTTAATAATAAAATAGTTTCTGGTTTCAGGCTCAGTAATTCCCACTGTATAAATTTTAGACGAATGTTTGATTTTTTAGAATATTTACAAATAGTTTTCTGTAACTAATTGATAATGAGGTGATTATAAATACACTTTTTTTATAACTTTCTTTTTTCTTGATAAAAAAGAAACAAAAAATCAAGCCTGCACCGAAATTCTAGGGTTTCGCTAAGGGCAATTTAATGAAAAAATACAGTTAAAATGCTGATTATCAATTGCTTATGTATTTTGTTGTTTTTATAAATGTAAAAGTTAAAATATAAAACTTTTGTTCAATTATTTTACAGTGGGAGTTGCTGGTGAAGAACCGAATAAAATAAATAATTTATTGATAATCAGTGAGTTATGTATTTCAAACCTCAAATAAAACATTATTTGAGGTTTAGTTTTATACTCAAAATTAATAGGTTTTGAACTTCGGCAAAGTTTTAAACTTTACCGAAGTTGAATAAAGGGATTTTTTTAGAAAAACCATTTTGGATTGAGTATAATTGCAAAAAGCTGATAAGTTTTTAAATTGCAAGGAAAATGAATTTTAGAATTTTATTCTTAACTTAAAGCCTTGATTATCAATCATTTATCAATGAAACTAAAACTATTTACCCTCTTCATTTTTTCAATCTCCTTCGGCTTTGCCCAGCAAATCTTTACCAAAGATGATACTTTGCGCGGGTCAATCACGCCCGAAAGAGCTTGGTGGGATTTGAAATATTATGAACTGCGCTTGCGCGTAAATCCTAGCGAAAAACAGCTAATTGGCTCTACCATAGTATTTTATGAAGTACTCAAACCCGCACAAACTTTGCAAATTGACCTCCAGCCGCCGATGATTTTGCAAAATGCTACGCAAGACAACCAAACCCTCCGAATTGAAAAAATGGGCGACAATGCCTATTTTATTCACCTCAACAAACCCCAAGTCAAAGGCAAAACCGAGTCAATCCAAGTATATTATTCGGGCAAGCCCATTGAGGCAAAACGTCCGCCGTGGGACGGAGGCTTGCAATGGACGAAGGACAAAGACGGCAATGATTTGATTGCTACTTCGTGTCAGGGCTTGGGCGCGAGTGCGTGGTGGGCGTGCAAAGACCATATGTACGACGAGCCGGATAGTATGCTCATCAGCGTAACTGTACCCAAACCTTTGCAAAATATCTCGAATGGCAGACTTCGCCAAGTCGTTGATAATCAGGACAATACCCGTACTTTTGATTGGTTTGTCCGCAATCCGATTAATAATTATGGGGTGAATTTGAATATTGGCAATTATGTCGCCTTTACCGATACTCTAATGGGCGAAAAAGGCAGATTGGATTTGAGTTATTATGTTTTGCCTTATAATTTGGACCAGGCAAAAGAACAATTCAAACAAGTAAAACCAATGCTGAAGGCTTTTGAATATTGGTTTGGAGCGTATCCTTTTTATGAAGATGGCTACAAACTCGTCGAAGTGCCTTATTTGGGAATGGAACACCAAAGCTCGGTAACCTACGGCAATGGCTACCAAAACGGCTATTTGGGGCGCGACTTGTCTGGCAGCGGCTGGGGTTTGAAATGGGATTTTATCATCATTCACGAATCGGGACACGAGTGGTTTGCCAACAACATCACTTACAAAGACATCGCTGATATGTGGATTCACGAGAGCTTTACCAATTATTCCGAAAACCTCTATACCGAATATTTTTTTGGCAAAAAAGCCGGTGCCGAGTATGTAATGGGTACTCGGAAAAATATTCAAAACGACAAGCCGATTATTGGCGTGTATGGGGTAAACAAACGCGGTTCGGGCGATATGTATTACAAAGGGGGCAATATGCTCCACACGATTCGCCAAATGGTGGACAATGACGAAAAATGGCGGCAAATTCTCAGAGGTTTGAATCAAACTTTTTATCATCAAACCGTTGATACGCAACAAATTGAGAATTTTATCAGCCAAAAAGCCGGAAGAAACTTGAGCAAAGTTTTTGACCAATATTTGCGCGATGTGCGAACACCGGTTTTGGAATATTTAATCACGGGCGACAAAATCCAATATCATTGGACAAACTGTGTCAAAGGTTTTGATATGCCAATCAAAGTTTTGGTCAATGGCAAAGCGCAATTTATTTATCCCAATGAAAATTATAAAACCTTGAAAATCAAGGGTTTAAAAGAATTTAAAGTCGATGAAAATTTTTATGTATTGGTGAATGAACTGAAGGAGAGGTAAAGGGAATGTGTGTAATGCTTAATTCATAATTTTTCTCCGTTGTTGGTGCGTAGATTAATGCTGACGAATCTAAGAAAAATGAAATATGTATGTTTTAGCATTTTTCGCCCCCAACAACCGCGTGTACTACGAGTTGTTGGGGACGTTGTACCTGATAAACCCGCAAAAATTTAAAATCTTTGGGGTAATTTCTACGCACCAACAACGGCGTAGTGTTTGAAGCAAAAACTTTAATATTCAATTTTTTCCTCTTTAAATAGTTTGTTACACACGCTCAAAGTCCACTCGGCATTGTTTGCCGTAGCCTTGTTGTTTTCCATCAATTATGTGATAGCCAAATGGATAATGCCCGTTTATTTGCTGCCTTTTGGGATTATTGTTTTGCGGGTATGGGTGTCGGCATTGTTGTTTAGCCTTTTGCACGCCGTTTATATCCGCGAGCGTATTCAAAACCGGCACGATTATCAACGCTTGTTTATTGCCTCCTTATTTGGCATTGTGGCCAATCAATTGTGTTTTTTCAAGGGCTTATCGCTCACCACGCCCATCAATACCGCTATTTTGATGACCATTATTCCGATTGCTATTTTGGTAGTGGCTTTGGCACTAGGCAAGGAGTCTTTGACTTGGCAAAAGGGCTTAGGAATCATATTGGGGGCATTGGGGGCTTTGGGGTTGGTCGGAGGGTCGCAGTTTTCGTGGGACAATGCCAACAATCTGGGGAGTTTGTTTCTGATTTTCAATTCGCTTACCTATGCCGTTTATTTGGTTTTGATTAAACCTTTGATGCAAACCTACCACGCCATTACGGTTACAAAATGGGTGTTTCTATTTGGTTGTTTGGGGGTTTTACCGTTTGGCTGGGGCGAGCTGATGACAGGACGTTGGGAACTGATGCCCGATTGGGGCTATTGGATTTTGGCGTATGTGATTATTGGGGCAACTTTTTTGACTTATTTGCTCAATGCTTGGGGTTTGAAATATGTCAATGCCAGTGTTGTGGGCTTTTATGTGTATTTGCAACCGGTACTTACGAGTATCATTGCAATTTTTTTTCGCCAAGACGAACTTACTTGGGAAAAAATTGGCTTGGCAATGTTGATTTTTGTGGGGGTTTATTTGGTGAGTAAGAAATGAGGAGTGAAGAATGAAGAGTAAGGCTCATTGGGGGCATTTCAAATTTACTACCTATAATCCTCTCCTTCGGAGAGGGCTGGGGTGAGGCAATAGAAACGCGTAAATTTGAAATGCGCCCGGCTCATTCATTATTAAAACATTGAAAACCAAATATTTAGCTTGATTTAATTAAAATTATTATTTGGATAATATCGCTAAATTCAAAATATAATATGTTAAAGCCGTCCGATTTTTATTTGTTTGTCAAACATAATTTGTAATTTGTAGCCAATTTATTGGTCAAACAAAATACGCAGATTATGACAAAACATTCACTCATTATTGCTCTTGTTCTTCTCCTTACGGCTTGTGCCGCCAATCGTGATTATGTAGTGGGCTATGACTACAGCTATCAGGGCAATTTTAAGAAGTATAAAACTTATGCCTTTATGAAGCACGCCGCCGACCCGCTTACCGCGCAAAACGCCCCAAAAATTGAAGAAGAAATCAAATTCCGAATGAAATTACTGGGCTATGAATATTCGGACAATAAACCGGATTTGTTTATTATTTTTAAAATATTTGAGGATAATTTCAAATTTAAAGGCTACAGCCAGCCCGAACTCAAAAACTGGATTGCCACCGAAGATACTACTTCGCTCAATTATAGCCCCGTGCGTTATGAACTCAATAATGGCACTTTATTAATTTTGATGAATGACCGCAAACGCCGAACTACCGCTTGGCAGGGCTATGCTTCGGGCATTCGAAGCGAAACACAGGCGATTAGCCAAAGAGTTTTGAAAAGCTCAATTATCTCGATTTTTGACCAATACGAAATATTTGCCAACTCTGCCATTCAGAAAAAAGAAGTCGATGATTGAACCAAACATTCATAGAACAATCTCTCGAACAATTTTATTAGTAATTGGCGGTGTCTGCCTCTGGCGGACAAGCTCCACCAAAGGCAGACACGGTCGATAGGTTGGTTGTTTTAAATATTTTTATGTAATTGCCTGATTATCAGGTATTTGAAAATAACTAGGAACTAAAAACTAGAAACTGCTCGAACTATTGATATAAAGCAATTATTCTTTTACTTTGCAAAAAAATAAAAGCAATATGAACTTTTTGGCAAATACTCCGGCAGAATTAGGTTATTATTTTCCGGCGGAGTGGCACGAACATCAATCAACTTGGCTCAGTTTTCCGCACAATCCCCATACTTGGGCAGGCGAAAAACTGAGCAATATGCTTCCGGCTTATTTTGAATTTATCAAAACCTTGGCTGAGGTGGAGCTAGTCAATATCAATGTATTAGACGAAAAAATGAAGAACTTTGTCGAGGACGAATTGGCTAAAATCTCAACCAATCTCCATCAAGTAGTTTGTCATTTGCATCCAAGCAATGATAGTTGGTGTCGTGACCACGGTCCGGCATTTTTACTAAATCCGCAAGCCGAAACCAAAAAGGTAATTGTGGATTGGGAATACAACGCTTGGGGGGGCAAGTACCCGCCTTATGATGCCGATAATCAAATCCCTAGTCGGATTGCCCAAGTGCTGAATTTGCCGGTTTTTCGCCCCCAAATTGTGATGGAAGGTGGCTCAGTTGATTTCAACGGACAAGGCACAGTACTTACTACGCGTGATTGCTTGCTCAATCCGAATCGCAATCCACACCTGTCGCAAGTGCAGATAGAAGATTATTTAAAAAAATACTATGGAGTTCAGCAGGTTTTGTGGCTGGGCGAAGGCATTGTCGGCGATGATACCGATGGACACGTTGATGACATTACTCGGTTTGTGAATGAAGATACGGTGCTTACCGCAGTCGAACCCAACCGCCAAGATGCCAATTATCATCCTTTGCAAGAAAACCTAAAGGCTTTGCAAAATATGCAACTTCTTAATGGTAAATCGCTGAATATCATAGAGTTACCTATGCCTGCGCCTCATTATTTAGAGGGTGAAAGAATGCCGGCTTCGTATGCCAATTTTTATATTGCCAATCAAAGAGTGATAGTGCCTACATTTCGTTGTACGCAAGACGATATTGCCCTCGATATTATTCAAAAATGCTTTCCGGCGTATCGGGTAGTAGGAATTGATGCCTTTCATATTATATGGGGTTTGGGTAGTTTTCATTGTTTGAGCCAACAAGAGCCGAAAGCAAATTAGCAAGAGCTTTGGTAATCTTGATGCCTTTGCGTTGCCCAAGGTGGGGGCATTAAGTAATTGAAAATCAAGCAATTAACGCAAAAATTATAGATGGTTCTTCACTACTTTTCAGGAAAAATTGTAACGCAGGCTTCCAGCCTGCGCGCGTAAACAAGTTTAGTTTTAGGATAAAGCTGTAATTTCCTGAAAAAGTGGTAAAGAACCTGAAAATACAGTTAATACCTTGATTGTCAATGATTTATAAATAAATATTTTTTTAGAAAACACGATTGAAATCTTAACATTTATTTAATTTGTTGTTGTTAAAAGTGATATAAACTCCTGATAATCAAACATTTACAGAAAATTTATTTGCAAAAGCTAAGGTAAGCATAAACTATTTAAACACCAAGAACACCAAGAAAATACCCACCAAGTCCACCAAGACCTTGGTGCTTCTTTGTGATTACCTTTGTGAACTTTGTGGTAAATTGGACAGTATTAGTTGTAAGTAATTGATAATCAGGTATTTATCTCAAAGACGGAAAGTAAAATTTATTT
>JALONJ010000233.1 GCA_025455045.1 Microscillaceae bacterium
GATAGCAAATTGCTCATTTTAGTAAGAAAATTGTATCGTAAATAACTCATAATCAATTACTTATGTAAATTAAAAAAGTTTTACAGAGTTTTCAATATAGTAGTATTTGGTTTTAGTTAATAGATTGAGTAAGTATCTGATTATCAAGTAGTTATAAAATTAATTTGGTTTTTTACTCATATTGAGAAAATTCTATTTTTATTCTAAGCCTAAACTCATTTATGGGCGCAGGCTAAACAGCCTGCGTTACATAAATAACTGATTATTAGGTGATTATGAAATTTAGGTGATTATCAAAATACCTATCAAATTATTTCATTTGCAATATGAAAAATTCATAAACCATTGATAATCAATTGTTTATAAAACAAGAAGAAATTATTTTATCATCTATAAAAGCTTGAATCGTTGCGAACCAAACCATTGCAAATATTATCCTGAAAGTTTGGTTACAAAATGAGCCGATCATTCAGAAATTTGTAATTTTGCATCTCAAGCTTTGTAACATTCTAAATAAATTTGAAATATGATGTTTAAAAATTTTAAAAGCGTAAGCAAATGTGCCTATGGGCGGGGCAGTTTTAATAAATTAGGTGAAATTCTTGCCGAAAAACGTACTCCTGAAAGCTCGGTAATGGTTTTTTTGGTAGATGATTACTTCTTGGGCAAAGAATTGGCACAACGCCTGCCTACCCAAGCCGGAGATATGATCGAGTATATTTATGCGGGGGGAGACGAACCCAAAACCTCGCAAATTGATGAGTTGAGAGATAGAATTTTGCAAGCTTATGGTATGCCTGCCGGCGTGGTTGGCATTGGGGGCGGCAGCGTAATGGATATTGCCAAAGCCACAGCTTTGATGCTGACCAATGAAGGCTCATCGGTGCAATATCAGGGCTTAAATTTAATCAAAAAACCCGGGGTCTATCACGTAGGAATCCCAACTATTTCCGGCACGGGGGCTGAGGTATCGATGACGGCGGTATTGACCGGACCGACCAAAAAACTAGGGCTTAAATGCGATTGGACAGTTTTTGACCAAATCATACTTGATCCCGATTTGATTCATTCCGTACCGCGCAACGACTGGTTTTATACGGGTATGGATACTTACATTCATTGCATCGAGTCAATGACCGGACATTTGAAAAATACTTTTAGCGAAGCCTATGGCTACAAAGCCTTGGATTTGTGCCGAGAAGTTTATTTGGGCGAAAATGCCGGTCAAACTCCCAGCAATGATGAAAAACTGATGGTAGCTTCTTATTTTGGGGGCTTAAGTCTTACATACTCCGAAGTGGGAGTTTGCCACGCTTTGAGTTATGGCTTGTCTTACGTGTTTGGTACGCGTCATTGCTTTGCCAATTGTATTATTTTCAATGTTTTGGAGGATTTTTATCCCGAAGGAGTAGCAGAGTTCAAAGAAATGGTACGCAAAAACGATATTTTTATCCCACAAAACCTAGCCAAAGATTGGACTGATACTCAAATTGAAAAAATGATTGATATTACTTGGGCATTGACTCATATGTGGCGGCACGCGCTTGGCGAAGATTGGGAGAAGAAATTGACTCGCCAACAAATCAAAGATTTGTATTTGCGTATGTAAGTATTTTGATAGTTCGGATGGTTTCTAGTTTCTAGTTTCGAGTTATTTACTAAGTGTCTGATAATCAGCTAGTTTATATAAAACGCTTAAAGTAGCATAACTTGTTTATGTGTCTGCCTCTGGCGGATTATCAGCCAGAGGATACACAGTCAATTGCTTACAAAAACTGTCCGAACTATTGTGTTTGTTGGTGTGTATGAATATAAAACCTTGATAATCAATTAGTTAAATCTTATAAGGTTTTTTAAAACCTTATAAGATTTGTGTAATTCAGTACTTGTACTCAATCAAAAGGGGGGGCTAATAAAAATTGTTTTATCCAACTTCGACAAAGCTTTAAACTTTGCCGAAGTTTATAATCAATTCATTTTGAGTATATTTTCATAAATTGGAAGCTAATTACCAAGTAAACAAAGGATAAGTACTCAGCCAGTTTTGTACTTCTTGACTAATGGCTTTGACTTTGGCTTCGTTGGCGTGATTCATCAATACTTCATCAATCAAATCAACAATACGCTCCATATCGTCTTCTTTGAAACCGCGAGTTGTAATGGCAGGTGTACCTACCCGTATGCCGGAAGTAACAAAGGGTGATTTGTCATCAAACGGAACGGCATTTTTATTGACTGTGATATGAGCTTTGTCGAGGGTTTCTTGCGCAAGTTTGCCGGTTACATTTTTGCTACGCAAGTCAATGAGCATCAAATGATTGTCGGTACCTCCCGAAATCAAATGATAACCACGACTGACAAAGGCTTGCGCCATAGCTTGGGCATTTTTTTGCACTTGTAGTACGTACTCATTAAATTCCGGCAGTAGAGCCTCGCCATAAGCGATGGCTTTGGCGGCGATTACGTGTTCTAATGGTCCGCCCTGCGTGCCGGGGAAAACTGCCGAATCGAGCAATTCGGACAACATTCTCAGATTGCCTTTGGGGTTTTTGATACCAAAAGGATTTTCGATATCGTGGCGAAGCATAATCATACCCCCGCGAGGACCGCGCAGGGTTTTGTGAGTAGTGGTAGTTACAATATGGCAATGCTCGAGTGGGTCATTCAACAAGCCTTTGGCAATGAGTCCGGCAGGGTGCGAAATATCTGCCATTAGCAATGCCCCCACTTGGTCGGCAATTTGGCGCAGGCGAGCATAGTCCCAATCGCGCGAATAAGCCGATGCCCCACAAATAATCAATTTAGGTTTTTCGCGGAGAGCAGTTTCGACTACCTTGTTCCAATCAATCAAACCGCTTTCGCGTTCTACGCCATAAAAAGTCGGCACATACAATTTGCCGGAAAAATTGACCGGTGAGCCGTGGGTCAGGTGTCCGCCGTGGGCGAGGTCAAAACCCAAAATTTTGTCGCCGGGTTGCAAAACTGCCAACATTACGGCGGCGTTGGCTTGCGCGCCCGAGTGAGGTTGCACATTGACCCACGTAGCTCCAAACAGTTTTTTGGCACGTTCAATGGCTAATTGCTCAATTTGATCCACAATTTCACAGCCGCCGTAGTAGCGTTTGCCGGGTAAGCCTTCGGCGTATTTGTTGGTAAGGATAGTTCCCATCGCTTGCATTACTTGTTCGGAGACAAAGTTTTCGGAAGCTATCAACTCAATACCGTGCAATTGTCGGTTTTTTTCTTGTTGAATAAGGTCAAAAATTTGGGTATCACTGACTTGAATTTGAGGAGTCGCAATCATTTAATTCAAATTTAGAATTTTATAAAAATTAATAAATAATTGATTATCAAGCTATTATACAAAATAAAATCAATCAAGATTCCTAAAAATCTTATGTCGGTGCAATTTACACATTAGGGGCGGGGTGTGCAAATACTGTTATTGTTAGTTTAGAAATTTCTTTGGTATCTATAAAATTTTTTGGCTAAAACCTAATTTTTTGCCCCTTAATTCTCCCTAGCTAAGTTTTTTGCGTAATTTTGCCCTTGATATAACCTTGATGAATATGAAAACAAAAGTCTGCGGATTGTTATTGGTAGCTTTGCTAGGGTGGAGCAGCACGGCGTATGCCCAATACGTACCCAAAGAAAAACGCAAAAAAAACGAACCTCGGGTAGATACAGTTCGCCAAACTCCCCCTCCACAAAACCCTGATAATCAGGTGAATAGACCTACTAAATCGCGCCCCGACAATCTTTTTAGCAAGCTCAATTATGGCGGCAATTTTGGCTTGGCTTTTGGCGATATTACCCGCATTGACATACAGCCTTTGGTGGGTTATCCACTCACTGATAAATTTCAAATGGGAATAGGCTTAAATTATCAATTTTATTCGGAAAGAGGCATATTCAATGGACAAAACTATCAGTTTAGTCAAAGTTATTATGGCGGGCGGGGCTTTATGCAGTTTTTACCAATTCCGCAAGTATTTGCTTGGGCAGAAATAGAAACAAATTATGGTAATTATTATAATCGGGCTGACGGAACATTGAACAAACGATGGGTAACTCTACCTTTTGTGGGTTTAGGTTATCGACAAAGCAATAGTGATGGTTTTTCGGGCGGAATGATTACTGTATTGTATAATTTGAATTATAACCCTGATTTTTTATTGTACCCAAGTCCTTTGGTCATTCGCATAGGTGGATTTTTTTGATTTGAAAATACAATAATATAAATGTTTGATAATCAAGTAATTATAAAAAAACATCTTGACTAAATCCGCAATCGAAAATCCTAAATCAAAAATATATAGACTATTAACTTTTAAATCTTAAAAAACACTTATTAATCAATGAACAAGAAAATCGGTATTATTGAAGTTTGTGAGCCGAACCACTATTCGGCAATCAATGGCTTGATGAAGACCTACGCCGTAGAACCCAGCAATCAAGTATATATTTTTACAATGAATAAAATCGCCAAAGCCTTGCGCGAAAATGGCTTGCGCGAGAATATTCATTTGATAGAATGGGACGAAAAAGAACCCCTAGCCGATTTTTTGAAACGGATTGAAGAATACCAATTTGACCGTGTACACTACTCCACAATTCTGAATTATTATAAAGAATTTTTGAATTTTACGCCCAAAACCACCGAGCTTTACTTCCACGTGCATAATATTGATGATTGGTTCAACGATTCTTTTGGGCGTTTGTGGAAAGTATTTGCTTTCAATTGGAAAAATAATCCCGAAAACAAACCGGCTTATAAATTGATTGGCAGATTTGCTCTGGAGGCTTTTTTATACAAAAATTACCGCGAAAAACTGATTAAAAAAGTCAATCAATACAAATATCAATACATTGTGCATAGTTCGGGGCAAAAGCAGTTTATGTCCAAGTTTGTTCCGGCAGAAAAAATCACGATTTTCCCCTTTGCCATTTACGAATACCTCCAAGATGGCTCCGGCGACAATACCAAGCTCCGCGTTTGTATTCCGGGCATTGCCAGCAACTCGCGCCGCGATTACGATAGCTTATTCAAAGTCTTGCTCGAGAAAGTAGATTTGTTGAAAGACAAAATGGTCTTGGATTTGTTGGGTTTTATTCCCAAAAATGAAGAAAACGAAATTGTGCCGCCCATTCAGGCTTTGATAAGCAAGGGTATGGAAGTGTTGCATTATTTTGAGTTTGTGTATGGCGAGCGATACGACAATTTGTTGAGCCAATGCGATATTCTGTTAAACAATCAAAAAGTAAACAAAAGCCCTTCGCAAATCTATGGCGTTACCAAAGAATCGGGAATGTTGTTTAATATGATTCGCGGTTGTAAACCGGGGATTTTGCCTTCGGCTTACCCGGTGGACCAAGAGTTTCACGCTTCGGCTATCTTTTTTGATGATTATGCCCAGTTGGGCGATTTGTTGGTCGATTTGGTCAATCACCCCGAAAAATTGCAAGCCATGAAAAGCCACGCCCAGTTTCTATCCGAAAAATACTCACCCAAAAGCTTGTATCCGGTGTTGATGAAAGGGTAATTTTTAGTAATGAGTTAATTATAAGATGTGCTGATGTGCCAATGTAATCCATTGATTATCAATTAATTAATAAATTCAATTGTTTACTTTATTTTATTCTTGTTCCTTATAAAATACTGACTGTGTCCGCCTCTGGCGGATTATCAATATTTTATGATTCTTAAAATTGCTGAAAAAATATCAATTCAAGACAATTCCAAAAATACAAACCAACAAAAAAGGGCAATCAATTTGCCCTTTTTTGTTGGTAGATTAGATAGATTCAATCGGCAAATTCTAGCTCGACATCGCGCCAGTCAATATACCAATCGGTATGCGAGTTGAGGTCGTGGCATTTGGGACATTCGGTTTCGGCGTGGGTGTGTCCGCAGTGGGGGCATTTGCCGTAGGTGTCAAAAATGTTCCAACGATGTCCACATTCCTCACACTCCCAGCGATTGAGGCGTTTGGGCTGATAATGACAAGTGGGGCAATTGATTTTTGAAAAATAATTAAACATTGGCTTGATTTATTGGGTATTAATTTTTATATAAATTTAGCAAAAAATACCCTATTGAGCAAATTTTTTCTCTCCGAATCAAAAAGTTTAATTTTATTTAATTCCTTAATTATCAATTGATTAGCGTGTTTGATGGAAAAATTAAATCATTGATAATCAATAGTTTATGCTATCAATTAGTTTCAAATGATTTTCTCAAATTTAAAAAAAAATATTTTTTAAATTATTTTTTTGCTAATATAATGAGCAGCCAAGTTCTTCTAACAAAAATCGCCCGATTGAGCTTCGGCAAAGTTTTAAACTTTGCCGAAGTTCAAAACCAATTAATTTGGTTGCATTTCAAATTTATTCCTTAAATTCCCTCTCTCATAGGAGAGGGCAGGGGTGAGGTCTTAAAACGTAAATTTGAAATACACCAATTAATTTTGATCATAAAAAAACCTATGACAATCTTGGTCATAGGTTTATCGTAAATGCTTGATAATCAATTAGTTATAAAAAAATTAGAATTTTGAATATTCGGTTTTTTCGCAACCATAGTTATCAATCAAATAATTATCCAGTTCATTGGCTTTTTCGGCAAATCGGGTGATTTTGTTTTGAATATCACCGCGAAACGAGCTTTCTAAATCGCCCAAATGAACACGGTAGCTCATATAAATCATATTTTGATAAATACCAAACGAAAACGGCGGGTGCGGGTTGCTCAAAATATACCGATATACCGCTTCTAAATTGCTTTTGGGCAGTTTGACCAATGGGCTGGTGGTGTAGAGATAGTTTTTGTTATAAATAAACACCCTTACCATAGAGCTACCTTGGTGAAACTCCCAATAATCATAGCCATTGCGGGCAATTACGGGGTCAATGCCCAAACCTGCCAAAGCCGGCTCCACAAAATGTGCCAAAGGGCTGAGTTTGGGTTCATCAAATAAAGTGTCTTGGTCAATGGTATTGCCGCAATTTGGGCAATATTCAACTTTCTCGAACAATAAACCACCACAAGAAGGGCATTTGACCGAAAACTCCATTTCTACATTTTCGGTAAAAGATTCTAAATCTGACATCAAGTCCTCGACCGGAATGGCAAAACCCACATTGTCGGCATTGGTAAATTTGGCAGTTGTTACGCCTACTACCTCGCCGCGTAGGTTTACCAAAGGTCCGCCACTATTGCCCGGATTGACGGCGGCATCGGTTTGAATGTATTGTCGCCCGTCCATCAATTGCTTGGTAGAGGAAACAATGCCATCGGTAATTGTAAATGGCATTCCAAACGGAAAACCTAGCACGGCTACTCTATCCATATTTTTGAGTGTACCTGCCGGTTGCAAAAACATTTCGGGCAGGCTATCCAAAGGTTTAGCCGGTTTGAGAAAAGCCAAATCAACGATTGGGTTCAAAAAAACGACTTTAGCCGTCATTTTTTCTTTGTCCTGGGTCTCAATGGAAACCATTTTATGTCCCGAAACTACGTGATTGTTGGTAATCACGATGCCATGTTTTTTGAGGTAGAAACCGCTACCGCTTCCCGAAGCGGTACCGATTTTGACGACACTGGGAATTATATCTTGTACTGAGGAGGTATTGTATTCCATATTTTAAAAAGTTGTGAGTTATGCGTTATAAGTTCAGAATTAAAATGCTTAAAATACACAACTCATTGATTGTCAGTTAATTAATAATTATTCACTCATCATTATTCACTCAAACCTAAATATCGCGCAAACCCGAAGCCGAAGCTGTTTTTTGGTTTTGATTCATAACCGATTCATAAGTATTCCACAAAGCATCGGAGGCATCAGCCCAAGCTCGATTGTTGGCACGTCCTAAGCCATCGGTCAAAATATCGTGGGTAGTTTGGGGAATGTTGTAGTAATACATCAAACCATAAATACCACACAAAAGCGACAAAGTTGAGCCGATATAATCGCGTTTGCTACGCTCATCGCGGGCAGTATTGTAAGATTTGTTCAAATAATCTTGTACGCCCGTAATTTCATACTTGGGTTTTTCGGAAATAAATTCTTTGGATTGATACAACGATTCGGCAAACTTTTGCTTATCCATTTGAAGCATTTTTTGCACTGTACTGCGCCCTTTTTGGAGTTTTTCGGGCATTTGCGCGCTCGAGTTGAGGTCTTTGACCGCTTTTTCTACTTCTGACTTCAATACACCTTGCGGGCGCATATAATAATCAATGCGCGTAAATGCCAAATACAAAGCGTCCCAGCCAAAATACTCCATACGCTTTGATTCAAAATAATCGATATAAGCAAGTGCTTCGTTCAAAAACTGTTGATATTTTTCGTAGGCTTTATCCACTTCTTCGGGCGAAAAAGGCACTACGTCCATTACCGAAAAGCGTTGCGCCCCAAATTTATCAATAAATACGTCGTCATTGGCATCGGCTTGGATACAAATTTCTTCCAAAACTCGATACAATTTGTAAGGCTCACACAGTTCTAAAGGTGAATTGTAGCGAAAATAAATATCAGTGCCCTCAATCACGATTTGGGCTAAAACCAAAGTGCCAAAATTGATTTCGGCAACTTGGCGCATCAATGGAATGAGGCTGCGCGCCGGAATGCGCAGGAAGGGCGCATTGATGCGGTATTCATTGTCGGCAATTTCCAAATTCATTTGGATAGAGCCGTGCGACAAAGTGTATTTGGTGCGCTCGGCATCTAAAGATTTTTGCGAAATACCCGGCTTAATGTAGTCAAGTACGGCATAGATGGTTTCGAGGTGTTTTTTTTCATCATAATTAGCCATTACCGTATTCCAATAATCGGAATTTAGTACGCTAATCATCGGTGGTAAAAACGATTTTTCAAAGGTAAACGAGTTGTTCATATAAAAAAAACTAAGTTGATTAGTCTGCAATAATTGGCACAAAGTAGAGAATTTAATTGTTTTATCAAAAAATAAGCCGATAATTTTTTTTAGAAATATTTGCAAAAAATTAAGTGAAGACTGTTGATTTTGGATTGTGGATTGTCGATTTCGGATTTAATGTGATTTCTTAATTTTTTAAGGTAGTTCTTTGATTTTTTTTATAAGTGATTGATTATCAGATATTTATAATTTACAATTTTATCACTTAAAAAGGAATAATTACTTTTTTCCAAGGCATTTATTCTTCGGAAACAAAGTGAAATACAAATATTGTAAAACAGCCTTTAGGCTGTCTTATTAGAGCCTAAAGGCTGTTTTACAGACATCTTGCCAAAAGCCAAAGAGTATCAATAGTTTGTATTATTTTAACGTGAATATTTTTGCAATCAATTGATAATGAGCTAGTTATGATACAAAAATGCACTCTTTTTGACAAATCATCAATTATTTTAAAAATAAAATTGTATTTTTTTAATATAATAAATATTTAATATGATTTTTGTAAAAGTATA
>JALONJ010000234.1 GCA_025455045.1 Microscillaceae bacterium
AAAGCGTTGATTATCAAGAGTTTCAGATTCTTCGCTTCGCTCAGAATCACTGAAATTGATAAATTTCAGAAAAAAGATTTTCATTCTTGAAAAGTGGTGAAGAACCAAAATAAAAATTTAGGTCATTGATAATCAATACGTTATAAAATTTAATTCCGAACCCCAGACGCAGTTTTTTTTGGGTAAATCAGCAAATCCTTCTTAGCCTCAGAGGCGGTATAAATCCCCCCAATACTCAACAAATTAGTATCCCATAGTTTCCTGCCGATAAAGTGTGCTAGGGTTTGAATAATATGTATTATTTTTGCACAAACATTTATTTTAAATATCAATATAATTAATTGATAATCAATGAGTTATACTTAATTTTATTTTTGATAAATGTCGGATTATCAATAATCTACCCCAAAATATTTCATTAGCGCAAGTACCTCAATAAAGTATGTCTATTACCTCGCCCCAAGAACAAGCCGGAATGCAAGCCGTGAGTGAAGCTGTAGCCCTTACCCTCAAAAAAATGCACGATTTTGCCCAAGTAGGTATGAATACCCTCGAGTTAGATGAATACGGGGGCAAATTGATGCAAGAAATGGGGGCAAAATCGGCTCCTCGACTTACGTACAAGTTTCCGGGTTGGACGTGTATCAGTGTCAATCAAGAGATAGCCCACGGCATACCCTCGCGCAAAAAAATTTTGCAAGAAGGCGATTTGATAAATATTGATGTATCTGCCGAGCTAAATGGCTATTGGGCAGACAACGGCGGCTCGTTTGTATTGGCTAGGGATATTCACAATTACAAACCCTTGGTCGAGGCTTCCAAAAAAATCTTGCTCAAAGCCATTGGGCAAATCAAAGGCGGGGTAAAAATAGCCGAAATTGGGCGATTTATAGACCTTGAAGCCCGCAAAGCCGGCTATAAAGTAATCAAAAATCTGACCGGACACGGCGTAGGCAAAAGCCTCCACGAAGAACCCCACGAAATAGCCAACTATTATGACCGCTTCAATTTTGACCGATTCAAAAAAAATACTACCGTAGCAGTCGAGACCTTTATTTCTACGAAGTCTTCGTATGCTTATCAAGCCAATGATGGCTGGACTTTGTTGGGTAAAACCGGTGGTTTGGTCGCTCAACACGAGCATACAATTTTGATTACCGACAAACAGCCAATTATTTTGACCAATAGCAATGGGATTGAAGGTTTTTAGCCCCATTACAAAAAACTGTCCGAAATATTGTAATTATTATGAGTCAAAATGCGCAATTGAATATCAGATATTCTAAAAAAAATAAGCTAATGTACTGATAATGAATTGATTATAAGAAATATAGCCTAAGCTAATTTTAAGTACACACTTAGCTCCCAAAACTAAGCTTTCTAGGCTACATTGGTTCAAATACCCTATTGCATCTGTAATTTCCTTATCGAAATCGCAAACACTTCTCGCATACAAAGGTTATCTATTTTAAAATTATATTTGTAAAGCTAATTTTTTAGTATCAAAAAATCATTTAATCAGTTGATAATCAATTACTTACAAAAGATCAAGAACTAAAGACTTGATTAATCAATTCTAAAAAAACAAAAGACTCGATTTTTATGCACTTTACCGAACAAGATATACTAAAAGCCCTCAGCACCGTCGAAGAACCCGACTTGAAAAAGGATTTGGTTACTTTGAATATGGTGCGCGATATTCGCATCAATGGCACTCAAGTCCGATTTCAAGTGATTTTGACCACTCCGGCTTGCCCACTCAAAGAAAAAATCCGCCAAGATTGCACCCGCGCCATTCACAAACACTTGGGCAATGCCCTATTGGTGGAGATTGATATGATTGCCGAAGTTACCTCTACGCGCAGCAACACGCCGATTTTGTCGCAAGTCAAAAATGTAATTGCCGTTGCTTCGGGCAAGGGAGGTGTGGGTAAATCGACCATTACCGCCAATTTAGCTTTGGGATTGACCAAAGCCGGCGCTAAGGTGGGTATTTTAGATGCCGATATTTTCGGACCCTCGATGCCTATTATGTTTGGGGTTGAGAAAGAAAAACCTTATGTGGTAGAGTCAAACGGCAAAAATTTGATTATTCCGATTGAAAAATATGGTATCAAAATGATTTCGATGGGTTTTTTGGCTCCTGCCGAAAACGCCGTACCTTGGCGCGGTCCGGTAGCGGGCAAAGCTCTAGTGCAGTTTTTGGCAGATACCGATTGGGGCGAGTTGGATTATTTGTTGATTGACTTGCCGCCGGGTACCAGCGATATTCACATTACTTTGGTGCAAACTGTGCCGGTTACGGGCGCAGTCATTGTTACCACCCCCCAAAAAGTAGCCTTAGCCGATGCCCTCAAAGGCGTGGCGATGTTTCGCCAACCCTCTATCAATGTGCCTATTTTGGGTTTGGTTGAGAATATGGCGTATTTTACACCCGCCGAACTCCCCAACAACAAATATTATATTTTTGGGCAAAACGGCGGGCGCAATTTTGCCACCAATAATGTAATTCCGTTTTTGGGTGAAATACCTTTGGTACAAAGTATTCGAGAAGGTGGCGATAATGGTGTACCGGCGGTAGAAAAATCGGAGCCGATTATTGAACAAGCCTTTGCCCAGCTTGCCCAAAGTCTGGCGCAACAAGTGGCAATTCGCAATGCTACTTTAGAAAAAACGCAAAAAGTGAACGTAAAAGTTTAATATTTTTGTTATTTTTAAAAAACTTTCGGTTATCAAAAGCTAATACAAGTATTTTGAAGCTAAAAACTCGCAGGCGCACGCATCTGTAAGGAATTAGAAATTAATAATACGAATTAGAAATTGTATAAATGCCTGATTGCCAATGAACTACATTGATAAAATGTTAATTATTTTGGATTCATTTCTAATAAAATACTTGTACTTTTTTTGATGTATTTTTTGGGGAAATACAAAACACAATTGACAGCCTCAAAATCAAACCAAAAAATATTTAAAACCCTCAAAAATGAATGAGTTGATTTTGATAAATAGCTGATAATCAATTCATTGATTTATAAAAACCTTAGCAGATTTAATTATGATAACTACTAGCGACTTACACGAAAAAGTAGAAAAAGCTCTAGATACTATTCGCCCGTATTTGTTGGCAGATAGCGGCAATGTAAAAGTGTTGGAAATTACAGATGCCGGCTTGCTCAGGCTCGAGCTACTTGGCTCTTGTGGTACTTGCCCTATGTCCACGATGACTATGAAAGCCGGTATCGAGGAAGCTATCAAAAAAGCTGTTCCCGAGATAGTTCAGGTGGAGGCGGTCAATTTGACCCCTTTCAATTGAGGTGGACATTGAAATAAGTGCCTATTTGTATTTAGCAACACTTCGGATATTTTTTGTAAGTAATTGATAATCAATAAGTTATGCTATTTTATGTAATTAGCTGATTATCAGATGCTTAGTAAATGACTCGGAACTAGAAACTATCCGAACTATTGATTTGGTTTATATGATTTTATACTACATATAACCTATTGATAATCAATCAATTAATCCATATAAGGTTTTAAAACCTTATATGGCTTGGTATAAACTGATTTTATTGCGCACTTATCATCAAAAAAATACAACTTTATGAATACTTGGATAGTTAAAAACTGTATCTTAAATTCCAAAACGAAACGTAATATTATAACTAATTGATTATCAATAAGTTGTAAAAAAAATTATGAATCTTCAGCACTTTTTAGGAATTGTTTAGTTTAAAAATTGCCTAAAGCCACCTACCCGCGCAGGCTGGCAGCCTGCGTTACAATTTTTCCTGAAAAGTACTGAAAAACCAAAATAATATTTTACTCATTTGAGAATAATTATAAAATAAGACACACAATTTATAAGACATAAACTAATTGACTGTGTCTGCCTCTGACTGATAATCCGGTGATTATCTAAACTTTAACTCCTAATTCCCTAGTAATTTGATAGCCTTATAATTTTCATTTATTTTGAACCTCCCAAAGTTATTTTATCTTGATAATTCACAAGCGCAAAAAATTCAAATTGCCAAGTTGTTCAATTGGATTTCTTTTGTATCGAGCTTATTTTTTAGTGTATTGGGGTGGTTTATTCAAGCCTACTTCCTGTTTTATTTGAATATCAGCCTTACCGCTATGTTTGCCGCCAATTTTTACTTTTGTCGAGTCAAGTTTTATGATGTTTTTATTTTGAGTTTTTTGGTAGAAGTCAATTTTGCAACCTTTTTATTAGAGTTGTATTTGGGCTATGGGAGTGGTGGTTTTTTGTATTTTTTTCCCATAATACTCGTCAATTATTACTTTTTTGGCTTTGAACAATTCAATAAACTACTTTTTTCGGTTGGTTGGTCGGTCTTATTTTTAATCCTTTTACAAATCAATCGTTGGGGAGGCTTTCTGCCGCCTATGCCCCTTAGCTCCGAAGTTCAAACCATTATTTTTAGTGCTAATTTATCATTCTCAGCCATTTTTTTATTGTTTTGGCTCACCTATATTTTTTACCAAATTCATTTTGTTCATCAAAATTTGTTGGCAGAAAAAAATAAATTTCAAGGGGTTTTGGACAACAGTTGGCAAAGTATGGTGATTATCGACCGCAATTTTAAAGTAGTGATATGCAATGAAAAAGCCGTCCAACAATCGCTCACTTATCAAAAAACCCCCATCAAAGTTGGTTTGCCGGCTCTCGACTTTGTAGCTCCACCGCATCGCCCCAATTTTACTCACCGAGTCAATCAAGCATTTGCCGGTGAGTCTTTTGAAGGGGAAATTTTGTTTGAACTTGCCGGAATCAAGGCTTGGTATGAAGTTTCGTATATTCCAATGCACGAGTTGGACGGCTCTATCGAGACGGTGCTGTTCTCTAATATCGAGATTACCTCGCGCAAACTTGCCGAAGAAGAATCCAAAAATTTGCTCAAAGAAACCCAAAGACTGAATGAGGAGCTACAAGCCAATGAAGAAGAACTTATCCAAACGCTTGACCATACGCTCGCCCTCAATCAAAAACTATCACTCAATCAACAAAAATTGATAGAAGCCCAAGCCATCGCCAAGATAGGCAGTTGGGAACTCAATTTGGATACTCAAGAAATCATTTATTCGGAGCAGTTTTTTCAAATTTATGATTTGGAAATACCGGCTGGGGCAAACGTTCCTTATCAATATTTTTTTGATTTGATTCACCCCGAAGATGCCGAGGTTATCAACAAAGTTGTGGGCAGAGCCGTAGTCAAACAAGAAAACTTTCAAGTCAATCATCGCATCATCACTGCGCGAGGGCTGGTAAAATATGTAGAAAGCATTGGCTTGTTTGAACAAAATCCAATCAATAACCAACGCTACTTTCGCGGTACAACTCAAGATGTAACTGCCGATAAACTGGTAGAAGAAAAACTACAGCAAAAAAATGAGGAACTTGAGAAACTCAATCAAGAATTGGATAGCTTTGTGTATAGCGTATCGCACGACTTGCGGGCACCAATGGCTTCGGTTTTGGGCTTGATAAATCTTACCAAAGAAGAAGTTGATACGCCTTCGGTTTTGCTGTATTTGGAACTGATGCAAAAAAGTATTCAAAAACTTGATGTATTTATCCGAAGTGTAACGGATTATTCGCGCAACAATCGGCTAGAGATTATCCCCGAACCCATTGATTTTGAGGCAATTATCGACGATATAGTCGAGGGCTGCCGGTATATGAGTGGGGCAGAACGAATCCAAACCGAAATAGATATTCAACAACAAACCACTTTTTATTCCGACCCCAACCGCCTGCGCATTGTCTTGAACAACATCATTTCCAATGCTTTCAAATACTTCAATCCTCAGCAAAGCCAGCCTTATATTTCCATTCAAATACGCGCCAATGCCCACAATGCTCGAATGACCATTATTGACAACGGAATCGGGATTGATAAGCAGTATGTAGAACGGGTATTTGAAATGTTTTATCGGGCTTCGCAACAATCAACCGGCTCGGGCTTGGGCTTATATATCGTGAAACAAACCATCGAAAAATTGCAGGGCAAACTCCATCTCAATTCCGAATTGGGCGAGGGTACCGAGTTTTTTATTGAGATTCCGAATTTGGTTTGAACGAAGGAATAGGCACGCAATGAAAACGTATTTCAAAAATATAATTCATTGAAAATCAATGAGTTATATATTTTTTAATTCCTAATTAGCCAAGGTGTTGATTTCAAAAAATCACTTCTCAATCAGAAGCCAACAACCATTCTCTAAACCCCTCAAACTTAATACAAGCATAACAATCAGACAATTGATTAATATTTACTTCAACAAATCATAGCGAATTGATAATAGCCAAAAATTGTCGCTTTTCGGGGCTTCACTCACTTTTGCACATCATTTTATAATTTCACAAATCATAGAAGAACGATATGCAAAAAAGACTACTATTCATTTTTTTAACTTGTTTGAGCCTTCAGTGGGCTTCGGCACAAGTAGGAAGTATTAGCGGGCGAGTTTTAGACAATCAAAACTTGCCACTTCCGGGAGCAACTGTTTATATTGAAAGCATCCGCAACGGTGCGGTCAGCAATGTAGATGGCGAATTTATCATCACCAATGTTCCTTCGGGCGATTATGTACTCAAAATCACTTACATTGGATTTAAGACTATCACCCAAAATGTAAGTGTAAGTGGAGGCGATGCAAATGTAAGTATCAAATTAGAGCCTTCTTCGGTTGAGTTAAGCGGGGTTATTGTATTTGGCGACCAACTGATTGGACAAGCCAAAGCCCTGAATCAACAACGAATGAGCGACAATGTCAGCAATATTGTATCGGCTGACCAAATCGGGCGTTTTCCTGATGCCAACGTAGGCGATGCTTTGAAGCGCGTACCGGGTATTACGGTGTTGTATGACCAAGGCGAAGCCCGATTTGGGATTATTCGGGGTACCGAACCGCGTTTGAACTCCGTAACCATCAATGGCGAGCGGATTCCTTCGGCAGAAGGTGAAACCCGTCAGGTGCAACTTGATTTGATTCCGGCAGATATGATCCAAACCATCGAGGTAAACAAGGCTATCTTACCAGATATGGATGCCGATGCCATTGGTGGCTCGGTCAATTTGGTTACTCGTGCTGCCCCCAATGGTTTTCGGGCTTCGGCTACTTTGGCGGGTGGTTACAATGCTTTGCGCTCAGAGCCTATTTACAACGGTAGTTTGATTTTGGGTGGGCGAGTATTGAATAATAAATTGGGAATTATTTTTAGCGGTTCTTACCAAAATCGGCGATTTGGCTCGGACAATGCCGAAGGCGTATGGGATAGAACCGATGACGGCAGAGTATATGTAGCCGAGTGGGATATTCGCCGTTATGATTTGCAACGAGTGCGTAGAAGTACCTCATTGTCATTGGATTATAAAATCAACTCTGTCAATACCATTACATTTAGGGGTATTTACAATTGGCGCGATGACTGGGAAAACCGCTATCGCTCCCGTTTGGCTCTGGGTGAACCTGACCCCGTAACGGGTATTCAACGTGGGCGCGAAAGCCGCCAAACCAAAGGCGGAATAGATACTGACCGCATCAAAAATGCCCGCTTGGAAGATCAAAGAATGATGAGCTACACCCTCAGAGGCGACCACTTGCTTGCCAATAAATACAAATTGGAATGGTCGGCTACTTATTCGCGTGCCTCCGAAAGCCGCCCCGATGAACGGTACATTGAGTTTAGAACCGGCAATTTGAATTTTAATTCCGATTATTCCAATCCTGAGCAACCCAGATTTACGCCGGTAAATCCTATTCCATTGACGGCTTATGGATTTAGAAGAATTGAAGATGAAGACGGTTTTACTAAAGAAGAAGATTTCAACAGTCGAGTTGATTTGAGTATTCCGGTCAATGTCAACGAACAAAGAGGCTCGCTCAAATTCGGCGGACGCTTGCGCCATAAAGCTAAATCACGCGACAATCGCTTCGACAATCGAGTACCTACAACGGCTGGTAGTGCTTTGGTGAGTAATTTGAATATAGCTGGTAATCAAGATTTTTCGGATAATAATTATTTAGCCGGTGATTATCGAATTGGTGCTTTTGTAACCCCTGAATTTTTGGGACGTTTGAATTTTAGCCCTAACTCGCCCGATTTTATCGGCGAAGATAACCCCGGCGAGTATATTTCGCTCAATTATAGTGGTACAGAGGTCATCACTGCCGGTTATGCGATGTGGAAACAGAGTTTGAATAGTAAATTGAGTTTAACCGCAGGCTTAAGAGTAGAAAATACCAATATTGATTACAGTGGTTTTACTTTTGATGATGAAGCCGAAACCTATCCGCAAGTAACCAACACTAGCAATTATACTAATTTATTGCCTAGTTTGTTGTTGAAATACGATTTGAACGATAATCAAGTCATCAAAGCCTCTTATACCAATACTTTGGCACGCCCCAACTATTACGACTTGGTACCCTACCGTAATATATTGCGCGAAGACCAAGAACTGACCATTGGTAATCCGGCTCTCAATCCTACTCGCTCCTTGAATTTAGATGTAATGTACGAAAAATACTGGGACAATGTGGGCTTGCTTTCGGGGGGAGTTTTCTTCAAAAGTATTCGTGATTTTATTTACAATCAAAGAACCGAAGTTACTTTTGAAGGGGATTTGTTTCAACAATTTCAAAGAGTAAATGGGGCAAAAGCCACCTTATTTGGCATTGAAGTAGCTTTCCAAAAACAACTTTTCAAAGGGTTTAGTGTGTATGCCAATTATACTTATACCGATTCAAATATAGATAGCCAAGATGTACCCGAAAATATCAAAGATTTACCCGGTACAGCCCCGCATATGTTGAATGCTTCCTTAGCTTTCGAGAACAAAAAGCTAGTCTTGCGGGCGGCTTTCAATTATTCTAGCTCCTTTTTGGATTCTGAAGAATCGGATTTTGTTCCCGGCTTAGAAAGATTTTATGACCGAGTAACTTACCTGGATTTGAATGGCTCGTATGCCATCAATCCTAAATTTAGAGCCTTTTTTGAAATAAATAACCTTTTGAATCAACCTCTCCGCTATTATGCTGGGGTGCGTGAGCGCACCTATCAAGCGGAATTTTACGGGGTACGTTTCAATTTGGGAGTTAAATTTGATATTACTCGTTAATTTTAGTTTTTCAAATAAAAAAATCAAAAAGACTTTTGGTTTGCCAAAAGTCTTTTTTTAATTTCAAATTCCTTGCTTTGAGTCTCAAGCCTAATGAATTAGGAATTGTTTAATTATCTGATTTTCAATTGATTATGTTTTTAAAAAGTTTACTTTATTTTGTAATTATTCCTAAGCAAACCAGCAATTCCAAATGTAGAAATTTTAAACGAATATTTAATTTTTTAGAATTTTTATAAATTAAATTTCACATAAAGTATTGATAATAAGGTGTTTATGAGAAAAACTTGT
>JALONJ010000235.1 GCA_025455045.1 Microscillaceae bacterium
TTTACCACAAAGTTCACAAAGGTAATCACAAAGAAGCACCAAGGTCTTGGTGGACTTTGTGGGTATTTTCTTGGTGTTCTTTGTGTTTAAATAGTTTATGCTTGCCTTAGCTTTTGCAAATAAAGTTTTTGTAAATATTTGATTATCAGGAGTTTATATCACTTTTAACAACAAATTAAGAAAGTAAAAAAATCAATTTTTTTTAAAATAATACGAGATATTTCCAATCAACTATTTATGCAATTTATCATTCTTGCTATTGCTACTAGCTTCCCAATCTTCTTTTTATCAAGGAATCCACCTAACAAATGCCTCGATTGCCTCATACTCTGCCAAACCTAGGGCATCATACGACTGCGCGGTAGCCCGATTGCGGTCTTCGGCACGTTGCCAAAACTCGCGCGAGTCGCTTCCGGGAAATAATGGACTATCTTTTTGCGATTGGTGTTTGAAAATTGCCCGCCGTTTTTTCAACAATTCTTCGGGGCTAATGGGTACTGCCATTTCAATTTCTTCCAAACTCCACTCCTGCCAAGCCCCGCGATAGAGCCATACGTAGCAATCATTCATCCAAGTTGAGTATTTGAGTTTTTGGCAGGCTTGCATAATGGCACTCAGGCAAACGCGGTGCGTGCCGTGAGGGTCAGACAAGTCACCTGCCGCATAGATTTGATGAGGTTGAATTTCTTGCAACAAATCATAGATAATTTTGACATCGGCATCACTAATCGGATTTTTTTTGACGCGTCCGGTTTCGTAAAAGGGCATTTTAAGAAAATGCACATTTTGGTCGGCAATACCACAATAGCGACAAGCCGATTTTGCCTCGCCGCGCCGAATCAAACCTTTGATTTCTTGGATTTCGGGGAGGTCTTCTTGTCCGGCTTTTTTCTTTTGCAAAAAGCTCTGCATTTCCAAATACATTTTGCGGACTTTTTCGTCTTGATTACCCATTTTGGTATTAAAATCCAGCACAAAATCCATAAATCGGACAGCCTCATCATCAAATACCGCAATATTGCCCGAAGTTTGGTAAGCCACGTGAACCTCATGCCCTTGCTCAACCAAACGAATGAGTGTACCGCCCATCGAAATCACATCATCATCGGGGTGGGGGCTAAAAATGATAACTTTTTTGGGAAAAGGTTTGGCGCGTTCGGGACGATATTTATCATCATCGTTGGGCTTGCCCCCGGGCCAACCCGTAATAGTATGTTGCAAATCATTAAAAACTTTGATATTGACCTGATAAGCCGAGCCTTTTTTTGCCAACAAATCACTCATTCCGTGTTCGTTATAGTCTTCGTTGGTGAGTTTGAGAATGGGTTTTTCGATTTTTTGACAAAGCCAAACTACAGCCTTGCGAATGAGCGTATCGTCCCAATCGCAGTCATCTAAGAGCCAAGGGGTTTTGACGCGCGTAAGTTCGGCAGCGGCAGCTTGGTCTAATACCACCAACACTTCGGGATGCTCTTGTAGATAAGTGGCTGGTACTGAACTGGTTATTTCTTCTTCGACGGTGCGTTTAATGATTTTTGCCTTGCCTTCGCCCCAAGCCAACAAAAGTACTTTTTGGGCTTTGATGATGCTGCCTACGCCCATCGTGATAGCGCGTGCCGGTACGTGTTCTTCGCCAAAAAAATCGCTGGCAGCATCCAAGCGCGTTATTTTATCCAAAGTAATGAGGCGAGTCATTGAATTGACGGCTGACCCCGGCTCATTGAAACCAATGTGTCCGGTGCGCCCAATGCCCAACAACTGAATATCCAAACCTCCGGCAGCTTCAATTTGCAGTTCGTAGTTTTTGCAATACTCGGCTACTTCTGCCATTTCGATAGTCCCATCAGGGATATGGATATTTTTGGGTTCAATGTCAATATGGTCAAACAAATGCTCGCGCATATAGCGCACATAACTCTGCAAGGCTTCGGGCGGCATCGGGTAGTACTCATCGAGATTGAAAGTAATCACATTTTTGAAGCTCAAACCTTCTTCTTGGTGCATTCTTATCAATTCCTTGTAAACTCCAATGGGCGTAGAGCCGGTAGCCAAGCCCAAAACAGCCTTTTCATTAGTTTTTTGTTTACGAATGATTAATTCGGCAATTGCCTTGGCTACGGCTCGGGAGGCACTTTGCGAATCGGGATAAATCTCGGTAGGGATTTTTTCGGCTTTGCGAACATTGGAGTATTTAGGCGCGACAATCATATTGTTCAAGTTTTATTGATACATCTTAAGTTGAATTTTCATAACTAATTGATTATCAGATACTTATAATTTATTATTTAAAAAAACTTTATCAAGTCTTTTGGGGACTTGATAAAGCGATTTGGTTTTTTAGTTAGCGGGGTCGGCGGGGGTGTTAGGGTTATTATCTCTTTCGGTTAGGGGGAAAGGATAATAGTTGCGATTGCGTTCTCTGATGGTAGGGTCAGTAGTAGGACCGGGACGCTCAAATCTACGGCTATCATCTAACCTTAAACCAGACATAAATAACTCCATACAACGATTTCGATAAATTTCGGTCAAAACTTCAGCTTGGGTTTTACCAGTACCATCGTAGGCTGGTAAATTAGCCCCGACTCCAAAGGGGTCGCTTGCCGCAGTTTTGGTGATTACCTTATTCAATTCGGTAACCGCTTCTGTCAATTGATTATTTCGGGCAAATACCTCGGCTTTAATCAAAGTCATTTCACTAGGCAAATAAAGGGGAACAGGAGTAGCATCTGCCAAGAAAAATCCTTTGCCAAAATTTGCTTGATTAGTTAGGTAAAAAGCTATTCTTCCATCCGCAGAGTTAGGTATCAAAGCTCCCAATAAACCAAAATTAGCATTTACATCATATACATTATTGGTCGTAAATGATGAGCGAAATACTGGATTTTGGGCAACTGCATCAAATGCGAAAGTAGATCTACTGGTTAAATCAACCGCGTTGGCTCGCGCTGCTGCTTGAGCATAATTACCCAACATTAAATTATAGCGCGCTGATAAAGCGCGCAAGGCATTAGGCAAGTTAATATTTGCCCCTACTGCATTGGTAAAACTCGTCGGAATGGTACTACCCGGTGCCGCTAGTAAGTCAGATGCTTGATCAAGTAGCGTAACTGCCTGATTAAGAGCTTCTTGGCGGGTGATAAAAGGCGCATTACGAGTGCTTTGAGCTACAGCGTGAGTCCAGAACTGCGCCATTGTTCCTAAAGCCAATGCTTTGAAAAGATGCCCATAGGCTCTAATTCCGGCTGATGTACCGGGGTCGGTAGCAACTCCGGCATTATCAATCAATTTTTCGGCATTGAATCGTACTAGGTTTAAATTAGTCCATAAATTCGTAACTACAGGGTTAGAAGGGGCGACATTACCTAAACCTTGCTCCAAAGCCAGAATATCGGCATTACCAGCATTAATTACTCTTAGTTCTCGAGTAGCAAATCCATTGCCAGTAATAGAGGCATATAGCCCTCCAGCTGCTGTGACCGAAAATCTTGATTGAGTCCCTACAATTAGTCCTTGTAGTCCTTGAGCAGAACCAGTTACAGCATCTACAGTTGGGGCATTGGGGTTAATAAAATCACTACGACAAGCAACTATTCCCAATAAAAAGCTTAATGATATTAATAATTTTTTCATAATTTTCAAATTCTTTTAATTTTAGAATGAAGCAGTTAGTTTGAGTTGATACATCCGAGGAATGGGTACATTGCCAAAATCATCGCCTCTTACCCGAGTACTTTGCCCCGCCGAGTTAGTTTCAGGGTCATAGCCTTGATAGTTGTCCCAAGAAATTAAATTACGACCTACCAAACTGAGGCTTAGGTTATCAATTCCTTTAATTACTTTACCAATATTGTAGGTGAATGCAATTTCGCGCAATTTGACAAAATCGCCGTCTTCAACGTGTTCTTCTTGAATCCGTTGTCCACCCAACTGCCCACCAATGGCAGCTACCCAGCCACGAGGAAGTTCGCCTCGCAATTCTCTTTCTGCCAACTTACTTGCCCCCACATTATTACTGGTAATTCGATTCCAGTTATAAACTTGGAAGCCACCCATTGCATCAAACTGAATCCTTAAACTAAATTTTTTATATGTTACTTCATTGATTAAACTAGAGCTATAATCAGGGTTAGTATCGCCTAGAATCCTTCTTACTGGTGTGCCAGTGGGTTGCCCGTTACCATCCCGAGCTGCTACACCAGTTACATCATTTCCCCGTTCAACTTGTGGATTTCCGTCAGGTCTTAACAATAAACTACCATCCGCATTACGTGCATATTGCGCACCAAAGAATACACTCATAGGTTGCCCTTCAATGATACTTTGTGTGCCGCCTCCACCTCTAAGTGAGAAACCAGCCCGAGTACCCCCTATATTTCTAACTACATTTTTGTAAGTGCTTAATAACCAAGAAACATCCCAACGGAAATTAGCATTTTTCACTGGTGTTCCTGATAACATTAGCTCTATTCCTCGGTTTTCCATTTTACCTATATTGGTAGAAATTGTACTCCCCCCACTAGATGGAGCTAAGAAAATTTGCAAAATTAAATCTTCAATATCTTGACGATAATAATTGAATTGAATCCCGAACCGATTGTTAAAGAGTGAGAGATCAGTTCCAATTTCAAATTCTTTTTTCCGCTCGGGTCGGATGTTTTCTTCTCCTAAATTTGAATTTGGTTGAAACCCTCCTCGTCCGGTCAAAACGACTGGTGCAGCGTTGGTAAACCGTTCATAAGAACCTATGGCAGTAAGATTACCGGCTTCTCCATAAGAAGCTCTCAATTTGAATGAATTGATAACACTTTTTAAATTAGCGTTTTTCCAAAATTCTGTTTCTGATAAAACGAAACTTGCGCCAATTTTAGGATAGAATTGATTTCTTTGGTCTTTGCCAAAAACTGAAGAACCATCAATTCTTCCCGCAAGAGTCAAGAAAAGGTAGTCTTTATAACCAAAGGTTTGTTGCAAAAAGTAACCCCAAATACTATTTTCATCTATTACCTCAGTTGGCAAGTTAAAAAAGTTTCGAGCGGCTCTTACAGTAGTTACAAAATCCTGCAAATCGCGTCCTTCAATCGCAGTACTTTTTGATTTGTTGTAAATCAATTGCGCTCCTAGAGTAGTTGTTGAAGAAAAACTTTTTCCTATACTAGCTTGATAAGTAGCGACCCAATCATTATTTACTCTCAAAACATTATTGGTAGCTACACTTACATATCCATCAGGGAAAAAGCCATTCGCAACATCACCGGCTACCACATTGTAGGGAAGGCGCGGTTGTAAAGTGTTTCCTACCAAAGAATAAGTATCCAAACCAAGAGTGTAGTCTATACTTAATCCTTTGATTGGCATAATGGTGGTCTTAATATCTCCAATAAATCGATTGGTTTCTTGAGTAATATCAAATGTTTCAATAATAGATAGTGGATTAACCCTTGCTCTTTCTGCCAATAACAATCTACCAAACGCATCTCTTTCGGCAATATTCCAAACGTTATCAATGATAATCATTGAACTGATTGGGTTAAAAAAGTTGTTTCCATTGGGAAAGTCCTTACTTTTACTATTATTGTAGGAAGCCCCCGCAGATACTTTTACATAATTGCCAAATCTTTGGTCAAGTCGGAATCTTACGCCATATCGCTGAAAATTACTATTGACAATAATCCCATCATTGTTACTGTATGAAGCCGAAGCAAAATAACTGGTCTTATCAGTGCCACCTGTAACCGACAAATAATTATCAACTCCTAAAGCAGTATGAAACAAATTATCTTGGTAATCATACCTTTGTACATCATATTGTTGAGTCATCAAGCGCGAAAATAAATTGGGGTCAGGGTTTAAAGCGGGACCAGTTCCGGGTTGGGCTTGGCGGTCAGCTAAGGCTCTAAAATCGCCCACCATTGTCAATCTATCACCTTCACTGCTAAGTCTAGGCGAAGGATTGGCGAAATTACGAATCCCAAAACGCCGACCATAGGTATTGAACTCCAAGCGCTTGCGCAATTGACTGACCGAAAAAGCCGAAGAAAACGTAACTCTAGGTTTGCCTTCTTTGCCTCTTTTGGTAAAAATTTGTACCACCCCATTAGAAGCTAATGAACCATAAATGGCTGCACCAGCCGCTCCATTTACAACTTCAATCCTTTCAATATCATTAGGGTTTAAGTCAATCAAGCGGTTTTGGCCAGCTTGAAAACCAGTACTTTGAGCATCCGCATTTAAGTTAATTACATTTCGAGAACTGTTATCCACAATGACCCCATCAATGATATAAAGTGGTTCAGCCGAGCCATTAATCGTACTCACCCCACGCATCCGCACCGAGAATCCCCCACCCGGGTCGCCCGAGTTTTGGGTTACTTGCGCGCCCAATACCCTACCCGAGAGGGCGGCAAGGGGGTTTACAGTAGCAATGTCTTTGATGTCTTTGGCATCTACTGTACCAATAAAATTGCCCAATTGTTTACGGCTAGTGGCTACACTCGCCCCAGTTATGACCACCTCATCTAGTTTCATCAAGTCTTCAGAGAGCATAAAGTCCACTGTGGAATTTGTCTGGTCAGGGTTACCCAAAAGAATTGTCTGCGTAATGGTCGTATAACCCACTACTCGAATACTAATCTGGTATTCACTGGGGCTAAGGGTGGCTTTGAGTTGATAATTACCGTCAGCATCCGTAATGGTCGCAAAATTAGTATTGACAATTGTTACCAAAGCCCCCGGAACGGGTGCGCCCGAGCCTTGCTCAGTTGCCTTACCGCTAATGGTGTAGGCGGTCTGCGCCCAAGTGGTTTGCGCCCAAAGCATTAAAGCAATCAGCCAAGCGACTCGCCAGAGCCGATTGGATATTTGCCTCATTTTGAAAAAGAGTCTAAGTTGTTTCATATTTATTTTGTTAAAAAAAGGGTTATTTGTTTATTTAATATATAAAATTGGTTTTTTTATAAGTAACTGATTATCAGATATTTATGATTTTAAATAATTTCAATCCCTAGTCTTTGGTAGGGCTGTAAGGCACTATCATTTTTGTCCAATTCCGTAACCAGTACATCTAAAGTTTTGATTTCGGTTACTAAATAGGATTGCGTAGTGCCGAGTTTTTCGGCAATTACCAAACACATCAACGCTTCCGAATTGCGAACCATACTTTGTTTTACTTTGGTTTCTTCCCAGTCAATCTCGGTAATGCCGATTTCGGGGTGTAGGCTGCGCGTCCCCAAAATGCAATAATCGGCGCGGATACCGTCCAGGGCATCTATGACATCTACGCCCACGGTAACTTGAGCATTTTTGAGAACTCGCCCGCCCAAAAAAATCAATTCAATTTTGGGGTGGTCCGAAAGCAAATGCGCTACCGGCAAACTGTTGGTTACGACCGTAGCCCGCAAGGTTTCGGGCAGGTGGCGCGCAAACTCGAGGTTGGTCGTGCCGCCGTCCATAAGCAACACTTGCCCGTCTTGAATCAAATGGGCAGCTTTTTTGGCAATGGCAATTTTATTTTCTAAGGCAAATACTTCGCGGTCGTGAAAGGTATAAGGGTTAGCCGACATTGAGATTGCCCCGCCGTGAACCTTGCGGATTTTGCCGATGTCGGCAAGTTCTTTCAAATCTCGGCGAATAGTATCTTCCGAAACCTGCAATTGCAGGCTCAAGTCGGTTGATAAAACCTTGGTTTTTTGCGATAATTCCGTCAAGATGAAGTTTAAACGTTCTTCTTTGAGCATATAAGTGCGGGTTTATTCCGATTTAAAAAATAATTAGGCTTATTAATTCATTTTATATGCGTTTTTTTGCGGTAAAAATAACTTAAATATTAAATATTTCAAATATAAAGTGTAAAAAAAGCCAAAAAAATTGCATTTTTTTGACTTTTTTAGGTTTTTAATCTGAAACTAAATGCGTTTTTGTGGCGGAAAATGAAGGTTTATCTTTATAACAGCAAGATTTGTAGAAAAAAACATTTTTTAGCCTCGAAAAACAATGAATTTTAGGCGAGTATTTCCGCCATTGCGCTTCGTGTACGTCAAGTCAAAAAAAGAGTTTAGGGCTTAAAATTTTTGTTTGCGTAATGTTTTTATCAAAAATTGCTTCTAATTTTGTAAATATTTGATAATCAGGCATTTAAACAATGGTTACTCGGGTTCTTTGCTATCAATTTCCAAAACTCAGTCAAAAAACAATTGGCTAGTTTGTGATTGAATTTGCAAAACAGCCATAAATACCTGAAAATTAGATGCTTAGAATATACATTTGGTAAAATTCATTGGAATATGAAAAAAATTAATATCATTACCCCTGTTTATAATGAGGAGGAGGGGATTGAACATTTTAATCAAATTTTGCAACAGACTCTTACTCAACTTTCGGATAAATATACTTTTGAGGTGATTTTTGTTTTGGACAAAAGCCGCGACCGCACGATTGAAAAAATCAAAAAAATATGTACTGAATACCCCAACGCTCGCCTGCTGGCTCTTTCGCGCCGCTTTGGACACCAAATGTCCTTGGTTGCCGGAATGGATTTTTGTGATAGTGAGGCGGTGATTATGATGGATTGTGATTTGGAACACCCACCGGCGGTAATACCCGAATTGCTCGAGAAATTTGAGCAAGGTTTTGATGTCGTTAGTACGCAACGCGAGTATAACGAAAAAGTAGGTTTTTTTAAAAAAATAACTTCCCATTGGTTTTACCAAATCTTGAACCACCTTTCAAAAGTTGAGGTGCGAGAAGCCACCGCCGACTTCCGCTTGCTTTCGCGCAAAGCCTTGCGGGTTTTTCAGACCCAAATCCGCGAACAAAATCAGTTTTTGCGGGGTTTGGTGCCTTGGATTGGTTTTGAGCAAGCCATTGTCAAGTTCAAATCGGCTAGTCGTCAGCAAGGTGTGAGTAAGTACAATTTGCGCCGTTTGGTAAGTTTTGCGGTAGCTGGCATTGTGGCGTTTTCCAAAGTGCCTTTGCGGTGGTCTATATTCTTGGGATTCATTTTGTCGGCTTTTAGTTTTATTTATACCATTATTTCGCTCACGATGTATTTTATATCACCCAATACCAAAGCTCCGGGTTTTCCGACTTTGATTATTTTTATTACGCTGATTGGGGGTATGCAACTCATCGTTTTGGGTATCATTGGCGAGTATATCGGCAATATATTCGAGGAGGTAAAACGCCGTCCTTTGTATATTATTGAAGAAAAAGTAGGCTGGCAGGAGCAAGATTTGTAAAAAAACAAACCAAGCTTTGTCAAATGATTTTTGAGCCTCAGCAATTCCCACTGTAGAAATTTTAAACGAATGTTTGATTTTTTAGAATATTTACAAATAGGTTTTCTGTAACTAATTGATAATGAGTTGATTATAAATAAACTCTTTTTACAACTTTCTTTTTTCTTGATAAAAAAGAAACAACGAAACCAAG
>JALONJ010000236.1 GCA_025455045.1 Microscillaceae bacterium
AGTGAATTTTTACGACTTTTCACCCCGAAATTCTAGGGTTTCGCTAAGGGCAATTTAATGAGAAATACATTTAAAGCATTGATTATCAATTATTTATGTGTTTTACTATTTTTATAAATACAAAAGTTAAAATATCAAACTTTTGTTCAATCATTTTACAGTGGGAATTGCTGGTTCTTTTCTGAGTTTTTTGTTAAGTGCTTGATAATCAGCTAGTTACAATAAATATTTGAAATAGTGTAATTAGCTGATAATCAATTACTTATAAAAACTATCCGAAGTATTGTACGCAGATTGTGATGATTATTAGGATAAAAAATCTGCCCAATCATAAAAATCTGCGTTCTAATCAAATATCAATGAATCCTATTTTAAAACAGCCCTCAGAGCAGAGGAATAGTATTTAATTGTAAAATATTGCTAATCAGCAAGTTAATATGAGGATTTATCTCATCACTTAATTTTATACAGAAGGAACAATTATCCTCAAAATTGATTGATTTTGAACTCCGGCAAAGTTTTAAATTTTTGCCGAAGTTGGATAGAATGATTTTTACTTTGCTTATTTATTTTAAAATCAATCTTTGTACTCTCCGGCAAAAACCGCTTCAGCCGGACCAGCAAGGTAGATATTGTTGAAATGTTGCCCCGATTTTTCAAAAGATACCTGTAACTCCCCACCCAAGGTCTTGATTTGAACAGGGCTTTTGAGTCCCATATTGCTACTTACCAAAGCACAAGCCGTAACGCCGGTGCCACAAGAGTAAGTTTCGTCTTCTACACCTCGCTCGTAAGTGCGCACAAATAGCTGATTATCAGCCACTTGCTCTACAAAATTTACATTTGTGCCTGCCTGCGCAAAGCGTTGGTTGTAGCGAATTTTGCGACCTTCTTCAAAAACGGCAAAATCTGCCAAATTTTCGACAAACTGCACATAATGGGGCGAACCGGTGTTGAGAAAATAATAATCAACTTGTTTCTCGAGTTCATTGACCGGAATCATTTTGATATGCACTTTGGCATCTTTCAAAAAAGCCTCGTGTTCGCCATCGACTGCCATAAAACGGGTGTGCGTAGCAAACAAGCCCAAAAAATGGGCAAATTTGACGGTGCAACGCCCGCCGTTGCCACACATCGAACCCTCAGAACCATCGGCATTGAAATAAACCATTCGAAAATCATAGCCTTCGTAGTTTTCCAACAGAATAAGCCCATCGGCACCAATTCCAAATCTTCGATGACAAAGATGAGCAATGAATGAAGGCTTATGCTTAGGAAAAAACGGCTCTCGATTATCAATCATAATAAAATCGTTGCCGGTGCCTTGATATTTATAAAATTTGAAATTCATATCAAAATCCAAGTTTTGAGCTGTGGAGTTTAAGAAGTTTTGGCTTTTGTAAACCATTTTTTGCGGGCATATTCGTAGATGGGCGGCAATACCGACAACCCAATGATGCCGAAAATGACCAAAGAAAAGTTTTCTTTGACAATGGGCAAATTGGCAAAATAATAACCCAAAATAGTAAACAACATCACCCAAATAAAGCCTCCTACCAAATTATAGGCTATAAAACGGCTGTATTTCATCGTGCCTACTCCGGCAATAAATGGCGCAAAAGTGCGCACAATAGGAATGAAGCGAGCAAGAATAATAGTTTTGCCGCCGTGTTTTTCGTAAAACTCTTGAGTTTGGATTAAATATTTCTTTTTCAAAAACCAATATTCACGTTCAAATACCTTGGGACCTATCCATTTGCCCAACCAATAATTGACGGTATCGCCCAAAACCGCCGCAATAAACAATAAAATAAGCAACAGAGCCAAGTTCAAATCGCCCTTAGCGGCAAATGCGCCCGCCGCAAACAGCAATGAATCGCCGGGTAGAAACGGCATAATCACCACCCCAGTCTCGACAAAAATGATTAAAAATAAAATCACATAGGTCATTGTGCCATAATTTTGAATAATCTCGGCAAGGTGTTTATCCAAATGCAAAATAAAGTCAATTAGAAAATAGATAATTTCCATTAAAATTGTGGAATAATGAATGTATTAAAAATAGTTTAATTCTTAAGGTATAACTTGCTATGGAATTAGGAATTAATAATTGGGAAATAGTAATTATATAAATACTTGATTATCAAGTAACTATATTTTTAAAAATAGCACTTTATTTTGTATTAATTCCTATTCAAAAATCATAAACAATTGATTATCAAGCAGATACAGTCAATTAGTTGTGAGATTTTAGATTCAATGACTTTACAATCAATTTATTTCAAAAAGAAATGAAAAGTATCGCCGCGCAAGCCCAAGCGCAAGGTCTCGAGCGGAATAATCTCATCGGTGGCGATGTTGCCCAAATTGACATTAGCACCCAATAACTTGATAAAATACACTTGTTGCGATTTTTGGGGAGCTTCCCACATAATTTTTTCGGAAGGCACTTTGGTCAAAATCTCTTGTACCAGCCCTTGCCTTACCTCGCCGGTAGCTCTAAACAAACCTACCGTGCCACTTTCGCGCGATTCACCAATCACTTTCCACGCACCCGCGCCTAGTTCGGCATTCATTAGTTCAATCCACTTGTAAGGCGGAATAATCTCATCTACATCTTTGGAACCTACTTCTGACAATACCTGCACTTGTTGGGATAAAATTTCAATATATTTCAATTTTTCATCGTGTTCCATTTTGATTGAACCGTCCGAAACCTCTGCCAAAGGGGCTTTGTATTTGTCCAAAATAGCCCGATACTCATCAAATTGATTACGAATGACAAATGCTTCAAACAAAGTGCCGCCAAAATAAAACGGAATATCGGCTTGGCGATACACTTCAAGCTTCTTTTTGAGATTGGGGCTTACATACGAAGTTGCCCAGCCCAATTTGACCATATCGATATGCTCACCCGAAGATTCGAGCATATCTTCAGCTTGGCGGGTACTCAGCCCTTTGTCCATTACCATTGTCAAGCCTTTTTCGCGGGGCTTGAGTTCGCGCTCAGGAAGGTTGTTTAAAAAATAATTTTTTTCACTCATTTTAATTCTCAAATTTTCAAACTATCAAAATTATGTTTTATTGTTGCGAAGCCTCCTCCTTCGGAAGGGGCATATAATGTGGAAGTTACCCCTCCTTCGGAGGGGGCTAGGGGGAGATTCTAGTTTTCCGCTTCTTCATTAAATTGCTTAATGATTTTGTATAGAGCTTTTTGGGTATCTAAATCAGGAAAAAACTCATACAAAACTGTATGCAAATCATAATTGAGCAACAAAGCCTGCTCCAATATATCCATTGCCTCTCGGTAGTTGCCGGCAATGAGCCAATAAGCCGCCGCCCGGTAATACAAAATGGCTTCTTCGGGACATTCATCTATGCCTTCTTCTATCAAATCAATGGCTTTTTCGTAATCACCTTGCTCAAGATAAACCAATGACCAATTGAGCCAAAGGTCGGCGTTATAACTATACAATTGTGCCGATTTTTCGTAGGCTTCGACTGCCGTAACCAAATTGCCCAATTGATACTCGGTATCGCCCAAAGCCAACCAATACAAGTCGTTTTCGGAGCTTATTTTGAGGGCATTTTTGAAATAATGCAAGGCTTCGTACCATTTTTTTTGGGTAAACAAGCACATACCCATTCCATACCAAGCCTCGTCCCACTGTTTGTCGAGTTTGATAGCGGCTTTATAATTAATCATTGCCGATACAAAATCATTTTGTTTTTCGTAAGCCGCCCCTAGGCAACACAGCAAGTCGGGCGTTTCTTCGCCAAAATTAAGGGCTTGAGTATATGAGTTTTGGGCTTCGCGGAAATTTTGCCGATTCATATAGATATTACCCATTTCAAAATAGGCTTTGGTAAAATCTTCTTGAATCAGAGAGGCATAATCAAAAGCCTGTAGAGCATCGTCCAATTTATCAAGTTTGGTATAAGTCAAGCCCAAATTGTACCAAGCATAAGGTGAGTAAGGGTCTTTGTCGGTAAATTTTTGATAAAAAGGCACATTTTTTTCCAATTCGCCATTCATATCCCAGCAATAATTCAATTCAAAAACGGCGTTTTCTTGAGCATTGTTGAGCGTGATAGCCCGTTTGTAATTCAAGATTGCTTCGGGAATTTTGCCCATCGCTTGATATACATAGCCCAGCCGAGTATATACTTCATCTTGGGCATCTTCAAAATCCAACATTCCTTGCAAGGTCTGTAGAGCCGAATCATAATCACCCAAGCGCAAAAAAATCATTTCTTTCAAAAACAAAATATCAATGTCTTGGGGGTGCAAGTTGGCTAAATACTCCACTAAATCGAGAGCCTCATTGGGGCGGTCGAGTTGATGAAGCAATTGAGCTTTTTGAAAAATCAATTCTACCGAATAGGGGTGCTGTTCCAAAGCCCATTCGCAGGCTATTTGCGCGTCATTGAGGCGGTGGTGGCGTAAATAGTAGTCGATAACCACCTCAAAAGCCTCCACATCCCAAAATTTATTTTGCTGCGAACTAAGCATTTGTTCAAATTGGCGAACCAATGCTTGCTCGTCTGAATAATCAAATTCTTCTGCCATTCCGTTTTCCTTTCTTTGAAGATGCTTGATCTTGGAGCTGAGGTTCAAAATTTTCAAAAACCCACCAATACCAATCATCTTTGATATATAAATTCTAACCCCACTCGAACCTAAAACGTTCACTCGGAATAATGTGCAAAGGTACATCGAAAAAAATAAACTGCCTTAAGATGTAGGTTTTTTAGCGAATTAGGAGGGCGAGAATGGGGTGGGGAATTAATTTAATTACTTGATAATCAATTAGTTATGAGTTATTTTTTTCAATATTCTCAAAATTGTAAGATGAAATAAATACAATCTTATAAAATATAAGTGCTTGATAATCAACGCATTACATTATTACTTATTTATTATGTGTATTTTTCAAATGGTTTTACAAATTTTTCAATCATATCCCGAGCTCTTTTTTTAGCCTGATTTGTAAAATGTTGTAAGTATTCTTTAGCCCAGTTTTCTCGGCTTTCTTTAAAACTCTGTGCCAAATCACACACGTGAAATTGGATTTGCATTGCGGCAGCCCAGTTGATATACAATTTAGTAGGTTGAGTATAAAATAATGAAGCAAAATGTGCGTCTTTGCATACCAATCTATCTTTATCAAGTTGCCAATCAACCTCAAAATAATTGATTGTAAAATTGTCAAACTCCTGATTATCAATCATTTTGGCACAAACTTGGGCTAGTTTATACGCAGAGATAATATTGGGGGCTTGGGCGGTTTTTGCTAGATTCCGAGTTTTTATATCAATAATTTCATAAAAGTTATCCTTGACCACCAAAATATCTGCGGTATCGTTTTGTTTTTCCTCAAAAGGGTTGTCTATACTCCATTTGTCAATGGCATTTTTACCCCGACTTAATAAAAATAAAACGGTTGGGGAGTCCAGCAAATCTTATCTAGCTTCAAAACCAATGATGTTTGGGTTTTTGCTATACAAATCGTTCAAGTATTCATATTGCCTGAAGGTATGCTCGGGGAGCTGTTTCTTAATCGCATCGTAAACGTGTTTATCAAATGGTTCGCCTGCCGAATGTCCTGACAATGTGCCGGAAATTGGTTTAGGAATAGAAGTACCTTTTACCACTTTAATTAAATCTATGTAATTGACATTCATTGATTTAGCTCTAATAATTGGTGATATGATTGTTGAATTAAATCCAATAACTTGGGCGCGCGCGCGGGACTAAGTTATTGTTGGGTTGTCTGGGTAATCAAATTATGTAACCTAACTTCATTTTCGTTTGTCCAATCAATCCTTCTAAATGGAATACTGGCAAGCGGTTTTTCCGAAAACTCGACAATATTTCCTTTTACAATTCCATTACATTTTAACCAATCAAAAATAATTGGCTGATTGAGATAAGCTAAGATATACTCGAGGCTTTCTTGAGTACTAGGTTTTTTAAAAATAGCTGTAACATCTTGAGTTGGAAAAATACCTTCCTCAACCAAGGCAAAACGAAAGTGATTTTTATTAGAAATTCGCTCTTTGCAGGGGACAAAAATTCGTTTTTCGGATTTATTGAACAAATTGAAATTTCGTAAAAATACCCATTCCCAATAATGTATTTCCCGATTGTATTGGTATCTTTTTTCCAAATCGGGTTTGTATTGTTGAAAATGTTGATAAAAATTTGGATAATTCTCCTTCAATTCATCTTCGGTCAAATGATTGGGTAAAAAAATATATTGAGTGATATTTTCGGTAAAAAAAGGTTTTATATCTTTGGCTTTGACCACCTTGAGGATTGCCTCAAGCTCATTTTCATTTAATTGAGATCCATTGATTTGAAATGCTTTGTCTAAGCCGCTTACCAAACCATTGCCAATCTCACAAACCTCACCAATGGTATGAAATTCAAGTTTATCTTCAATAAATAAATTGCGTGAAGTTGTTTGATTTCTCTTGCGACAATTACTTTCCAAAAGCCTTAATTCCTCGCGCACTTCATCGGTTTGCAAAATCCATCTTTCATTGGGCTTAAACTGCGAAACTGTCAAATACTCAGCATCTTGCCAAAGGCTTTGGGTTCTGAGTTTTTCCAATGTTTCATAAGTCAATTTTTGATTGGCATAAAATTTAGCAACTTTGATGTTGTCTTTTTTATCTCTGCTTTTGATATACTTGAAAATAACGGTAGAAATCGTTACTTTGTCAAAAATCGGAGTTTCATTGAAATGATAAATTTCTTCAAAATAACCTTTTTGAACCATATAATTGCGGAGCGTAATAGAATGAGTAGTATTCATCCAGTACTCTGGGCAGATAAAGATAAGTTGCCCATTTTCATTCAATAGCTCAATAGATTTTAAAATAAATATATAGAGATAATCACAAAGCGAATTGAAATACTGATTCCAAATAGTATTGACGGCTAATTCTTGTTTCAACTCGTTTTCAAGATTTTTCCAACGAATATAAGGTGGATTGCCAGTAATCAAATCAAATTTATCCGCAATACTTGCCGATACAAAACTTTCATATTTTACAAAAGGAAACGCTTGTGCCAATTCAGGGTCTATTTCATAAGCGGTCAAATGCTGAAAACCTCGTTGTTGAAGCAAGTCCAAAAAAACACCTTCGCCACAAGCCGGTTCTAAAATTTTAGAAAATGGGGCAATATCCGCCATTGTAATCATAAAATCAGCCACAATTTGAGGAGTAAAATATTGCCCGAATTTATTTTTTGTGTTTTGCTTTACGATTATTTCCATTCCGATTTATCTTTTTGCAAATTTAGTTTTTTTGCTGGTTTTTTGAGCAAAATTGATTTTATCTTTGGAGTATGTTTAAAAACAAAATACCTTGAGTATCAGTCCCACGCTTTACAACAATTAAACCCAAGAAAGCGTTATTTGCTAAACCAATTTTTTTTGAAAATGAAATATTTGCAATATAAGTTATTGATTATCAGCTATTTACTAACTTACACTTGGGCTATTGCCCAAAAATATCGCCCCATCAACGATACCGACAAAATGATGATGCGTACCGTGATGGCGCGAGTTTTTCACAAAAATACTTGGACTTTGTATGGCTTAGATGCGGCGTATGTGGGCGATAATTTGGCAAAACTCAACCCGACATATATCTCAGGTTTGCTTTTTTTAGATGACCAAACTGCGCTTTCGGACAAGCATATTCAGGCTTACAATACTATTCGAGAAAAAGTATTGCAGCAAAATCCGCAATGCAAGTTTGATGTGGTTTTGAACCCTCGTCAGTACAAAAAAACCGAAGATTTGCTGGCGCGTATGGAAGAAATCAATCGCAAAATCAAAGTGGATATATGGTTTTTTGATTTTTATAAAGCCGCTTACAAAGATGATTATAAAACCGTAAAAGCCGCCATAGAGTATGCCCATAGCCAAGGACAACTGGTGGGAATCAATGAATTGGACAAAAGCTACCTCAAAATCGCCGATTTTGCTACGGTTCACGATGGCTTTGGAGTTGACATGAAGACTCGTGAGCAAATCACACAAATCTTGGAAGAATACAAAATTCCGGTAGGAATGCAAATTAATAGCGACCCCGACAAAACCAATGACGACAATATTCACACCTTTACCAAAAAATGGGAAAAGCACGAACGCGAAGCCCTCGTCAAACGCCTCGCCAAAAACCAAATTACTTGGCGTTTTCGCTTGATGTATCCGGTATTTTATCCGGTTTACCTCCAGCAACACGCCTACAATGCCGCCAAAGACGGCAATATGATTCAAGTTTTTTTGGAATTGATGAAGGTATATAATATACTTTGAAATTGAGGCAAAATAAATTTGAAAATATGAATATTTTTTCTTAGCTTGTATTAATTTTCATTTTGGTAGTGCCACAGATGTAATGCTGAAAATTACCTCAATACCTTTTCACTAATTATGTTCAGCATTATATTTAAGGCACTACCTTCATTTTTTAAATACTTTTTGCTATGAAAAAACCTATTCTACTGTTTTTGTTTGTATTTAGTTTATTGTCGGAGCTTGCCTATGCGCAAAAACCGCGTTGGGAGTTCAATGTGGCTTACGACTACAGCCGTCCGCAGGGCGAAATGGCAGTGAACATTCGCCGGATTCACGGTGCGGCGTTGCAAGGTTTGTTTCATTTTTCCAAACTGCCTTTGTCGGTGGGTTTGGAGTTGGGTTTTGGCGGATATGGCTATCAGAGTCAAAGGCAAACTTACACCTTTAATGATGGCTCGCAAACCGAAACCGATGTGAATGTGAGCAATAATATTGGCAACATTCTATTGGTGAGCCAACTTAACTTGCTCAAACCCTCGATGTTTAACCCGTATATCCAACTGCGCGCCGGAATGACTCGCTACTACACCAATCTATACATCGAAGACCCTCAAGATGTAGATAATTGCCACCCTTTGGAGCAAGATATTCTGATTTCTGACCGGGCTTTGATGGCTTCATTGGGTACGGGCGTAAAGTGGGATTTGTCGAGTGTGTTCAAAAAAATAGCCGATAATCGCGTGTTTTTGGATTTGGGAATCAATTACACCCTCGGGCCGCGTGTGCGCTATATGAACGTAAACGAACCCGCCCATCAAGAAATGAATGTTGAAGGCTATGAAGCGCAGTTTATCAATAATCAGACACAAATCGTACATAAGCACCACGTAGGATATGTATATAGCAGTCCGATTGAGATGTTTAACTTCCGATTTGGATTTTCATTTCAATTTGGCAATTGATTTAAGCCATTCATTGCCACTTTGATACATTTAATTTGTTGTTTTTATTACACGACATTTAGGTTATAAGTTGGTTGTATTGGGAACAAAAAATGGGTTTTCGAAGGTTTATGAAATATGGAAACAAATCAAAACCT
>JALONJ010000237.1 GCA_025455045.1 Microscillaceae bacterium
ACAAATAAGTATGTACCACAGCCTTTAGGCTGTGCCTTCCACAGCCCTTAGGCTGTGGTACAATATTATGAATCCTTGATAATCTTTGACTTTTGACAAGTAAGTATGTACCACAGCCTTCAGGCTGTGCCTTCCACAGCCCTTAGGCTGTGGTACAATATTATGAATCCTTGATAATCTTTGACTCCTGACAAGTAAGTATGTACCACAGCCTTTAGGCTGTGCCTCCCACAGCCTAAAGGCTGTGGTACAATATTATGAATCCTTGATAATCAATTACTTACAAAATCAAATAGCTCAAGTTCTCCAACCTTACAAAATTGTAAGTATTTGCGATTCTTGGGCTTAAAAAATCAATGGTATCCCAAATCAATTGGTTTTCAACCTCGGCAAAGTTTAAAACTTTGCCGAGGTTAAATGAACGTGGGTCAAAAAACAATTTTTGCTTGAGTATAAAAATTGAATCTAAACATTGACTTTTATTTGCCAAAATCAAATTCTACCTTTGAAGCAAATTTTTGTTTTGCCCTTCCTTGAATCTAAGGAATAGATACAAAATAAAGTAAACTTTTTAAAAAACATAATCAATTGAAAATCAGGTAATTAAATAATTCCTAATTCCCAATTATTAATTCCTAACTCCTAACTCATCTTTGCCTTTGGTTTTTTTTGGAATAAAAAGGTAGGATTTTATCTCGCAAATTATGCAAAATATTTTAGTGATTGGTGCCGGTCTTTCATCTTACTATCTCATTGATTATCTGGCAGTTAATAGCCAAAAATATAATTGGAGCCTCCGCGTTGCCGATACTTCATTGGCGGCGGTACAAGCCAAAATCCAAGCCTATTCTTGGGTAGAGGGCTTGAGTTTGGATATTTTGAACCCCGAAGTCAGCAACCCAATCATTGCTTGGGCAGATGTAGTGGTCTCATTGGTGCCGGCGTTTTTGCAACCCAAAATAGCCGAATACTGCTTGCGTCTGCGCAAACATTTGCTTACCGCCTCCTACCTACCTGCCGAAATCAAAGCAATGGAAGCCGAAGTAAAAGCTCATAACTTATTGTTTATCAATGAGTTGGGCTTAGATCCGGGCATTGACCACCTCTCCGCCAAACAAATGATTGACCACCTCCAACAACAAGGGGCTGCTATTAAATCTTTTAAATCTTATACCGGGGCATTGATTGCGCCGGAATCCGACAACAACCCTTGGCATTATAAATTTACTTGGAATCCGCGCAATGTAGTTTTAGCCGGACAAGGTAGCCCGGCAAAATACCTCGAGAATCAAAAATATCGTTATATTCCTTACAATCAATTGTTTAAACAAATTGACCACCTCCACATCGAGGACGGCGGAGATTTTGAGGGCTATGCCAACCGCGACTCCTTGGGCTATAGACAAGTCTATGGCTTGGACAATGTACCTACTATTTTGCGGGGTACGCTCCGCCAAAAAGGCTATTGTGAGGCTTGGAGTGTATTGGTGGATTTGGGCTTGACTGATAATAGTGTGGTTTTGGAAAACTCCGAAAAAATGACCTACCGCGAATTTATGGAGGCATTTGTCCACGCACAAGGCAAGGATTTAAAGACTGCTTTGGCGCGCCAAGTGCATTTAGCGGTTGATTCGGAGGCTTTGGCAAAAATTGAATGGCTGGGCTTGTTTGAAAATCGGGTTATTGGCTTGCTCCAAGCCACACCTGCCCAAATTCTTCAACAAATTTTGGAAGAAAAATGGCGACTGGGGGCTGAGGACTGCGATATGATTGTAATGCAACACCAAATCGTGTATGAATTGGCAGGGAAAAACCAAATGCTTATTGCTGATTTGGTGGTCAAAGGCGAAGATGCCCAACATACGGCAATTGCCAAAACAGTGGGCTTGCCTTTGGCAATAGCCACCAAACTTTTGCTGACTCAACAAATTCACCTAAGCGGAGTAGTGATTCCGGTTTTGCCGATGCTCTACCAACCGATTTTAGCCGAGTTGCAGACCTTTGGCATTGTATTCAAAGAAAGGATTTTGGCAGAAGGGGCAATGTAAAAGTCTAAATCATAGACAACAATAGTTTAAATGATTTTTAGTATAAGTACCTGATTTTCAATTATTTAACTTCTAACTAAAAGATTCATCAACATTTGTAATTTCTAATTCCACAGGTAATTAAAGTTCTTAAAACTATCAAAAAATGCCCGACTCATTTACCCCCGAAGAATGGGAAATTTGTATAAAAGTCCTCAAAGTCCTCTCGCGTGCGCCGGAACAAGCCCTTGATGTGATGACCTTAAAGGGCTTGGTAACTAAATTGTATAAAAATGCCAAAAAAAATATCCGCCAAACTCAGCAACAAGCCATTCGGGAAAACGATAAGCAACTCAAGTCGCAAACCCTGATTTATCAAATCAATTCGGCAAATACGCCTGAAGATTTGTTGAAAATAAGTGCGCAAAACTTTGATAGTCAATCACTTAAACAAGCGCAAAGATGTTATATTTGTAAACAACCCTATCAAACTTTGCATTTTTTCTATCATCAACTTTGCCCGACTTGCGCTGAGCTAAACTATGCCAAACGCCAACAAAGTACTGATTTGCGCCAAAGAACTGCCTTGATAACCGGTGGGCGCATCAAAATTGGCTATCAAACCGCCCTGAGAATGTTGCGAGATGGAGCTAAAGTATTGCTGACCACTCGCTTTCCTAAGGATTGCGCTCAACGATTTAGTCAAGAGCCGGACTTTGGCGATTGGCAGACTCGCCTCAAAATTTATGGTTTAGATTTGCGAAATATTCCGGCAGTAGAGCAGTTTACCCAATACTTATGTCAAACAGAACCCTATTTGGATATTTTGGTCAATAACGCCGCCCAAACTGTCAAACGTCCTTTAGAATTTTATCAACACTTATTAACTACGGAAAATATTGATTATCAGCAACTTAGCCCTAATCAACAAAAACTGCTGGGCTTGGGCGCGCAAACCCAAGCGCAATTGCTCGAAGCCAAAAAAGCCAAATTATTGCCCGATTATCAGGCTTATTTTCCTTTGGGGGAATTGGACAAAGACCGGCAACAAATTGACCTAAGACCGCAAAATTCGTGGGTATTGAAACTGGCAGAGGTTGATACTTTGGAACTGTTGGAAGTGCATTTGGTCAATTCAATAGCCCCGTTTTTGCTCAATGCCCAGCTAAAACCTTTGTTTTTGCAATCACCCCACGCCCGCCGATTCATCATTAATGTATCGGCAATGGAAGGGCAATTTAACCGCGAATACAAGACTCCGTATCACCCACATACCAATATGGCTAAGGCGGCTCTCAATATGCTTACCCGTACTTCAGCCCAAGATTATGCGGATAATCAGATATATATGAATAGTGTGGACACCGGCTGGATTACCGAAGAAAACCCTTTTCCCAAAAAAAATCATAAAAAAAAGCGGGGTTTTGTAACCCCGCTTGATGAAATCGATGGTATGGCGCGCCTCTACGACCCCATTGTGCAAGGGCTGACCTTGGCAGAAATGCCCATTTTTGGGCATTTTTTGAAAGATTATCAGCCTTACCCGTGGTAGATTGCTAGTATTTCCAAAGCTCGTAAAACTCTTTTTCCAATTTTTCGCGGTGGCTGGGGTGGGCAATGTTGATAAGGGATTTGGCGCGATTGCGAATATTTTGCCCGTATAAATTTGCAATTCCGTATTCGGTAACAACATAATGCACGTGGGCGCGCGTAGTTACCACCCCCGCCCCGGGCTTGAGTTGATTGACAATCCGGCTGTCGCCTTTGGAAGTTGTAGAGGGTAGCGCAATGATGGGTTTGCCACCATCCGAAAGCGAAGCCCCCCGAATAAAGTCCATTTGCCCGCCTACACCCGAATATACTTTAGTACCAATGGAGTCGGCACATACCTGCCCAGTCAAATCTACCTCCAAAGCACTGTTGATGGCGGTTACTTTGGGGTTTTGCCGAATAATCGCTGTGTCATTGACATACGAAATATCGAGCATTCTTACCAAAGGATTGTCATTGATAAAATCATAGATTTTTTGTGACCCTACCACAAATCCGGCAACAATATGCCCTTTATGGCGGGCTTTGTGTTGATTGGTGATAATTCCTTGTTCTACCAATGGAATTACGCCGTCCGAAAACATCTCAGTATGAATACCCAGCTCTTTATGGTCGGTGAGTGCCGCCAATGCTGCATCAGGTATAGCCCCAATACCCATTTGTAGGGTAGCCCCATTCTCGACCAATTGAGCCACATATTTACCGATTTTGATTTCGGTCTCACTCAAAACAGTAGGTGCGTGGGCAGGAAGCGGGCGGTCAGTCTCGACAAAGTGGGTGATTTTGGAGATGTGGATTACCCCATCGCCGTGGGTACGAGGCATTTGTGGATTGACTAAGGCTATCACATATCTTGCCGATTGTACTGCCGACAAAGCCACATCTACCGATACGCCCAAAGTACAGTAGCCGTGGCTATCGGGCGGCGACACGTGAACCAAAGCAACATCTAAAGGGATAATTTTGCGGCGAAACAGAATAGGCACTTCACTCAAAAAAACCGGAACATAATCGGCACGCCCCGACTGAACGGCTTGGCGGGCATTGCCTCCGGTAAACAGATTATTGACCCGAAAACTATCGGCGTATTTTTCATCAAAATACAAACCCGGTCCTTCGGTATGCAAGTGATGAATGTGGACTTTGCGCAATTGAGAGGCTCTACCCACCAAAGCTTCTATCAGCTCAAATGGCGTGGCAGCAGCTCCTTGGATAAAAATAGAATGATTGGATTGGATAAGGCAAACCGCATCGGCGGCACTAACGGCTTGGTACATATTTTTGATATTTTGAGGTTAAAAATTAGGTAAACATTTGATAATCAATGATTTACAAATTTATATTCAAATTATTCAAAATGAAATGACTTAGCTCATAAAATTTAGGAATTTTCGAGTTTTCGGATTTTTGAATTTTGCTTTTTTGCCGGTCTAGTCCATAGCTAGGAGGGTAAAACCATCACGTTCCATTGCATAAGCTTGATTTTCAAGGTCATAAGTATCTCTATAAAACATCTCCCCAAATTTGGGCGCATCTTCGATATCGCTGGTTTGTTCTATCAAATTACGAATATCTTGTAATACGTGGTGGTGGCGTTTGCCAAATACTTCTACTATCTTGAGCGAAGTAGTAATCGCTTTTTCTTCTTGAATAATGACTAAACTTTCCATTTTTGGGTTTTTTCAGAGTATTAGACTTGCTACCTTCTGATTATTAGCTACTTAGCATACTCAAATTTTCTCAAAAATCGTCAGTCCACCTCTGGCGAGAGCAGACGATTTTTGAGAAAATCTGATAAATATATTATCTTGTAACATAATGTATTTTTTAAATAAATTTTGTAAATATCTGATAATCAATGAGTAGTAAGTCTAATGAATATATCTTATTTTGTGAGGGTTTTCTCCACCATCCCCCGCAAATAATTGATTTCTTTTTTGGAGGTCAGTGATATGGGTTTTTATTTTTTCTTTTTCAATAATTTTTTCAATTCAGCTTCTGAAGGAAGATTATTTTTTAACTCTTCGGGAATTTGTTTGGTGAGTTGATAGGAGGCAACTCCCATAGGTCTATCCATTTTGCGTAAAGCATACTCTACTATTACATCATTCTTGGATTTGCAAAGCAATAAACCAATACTTTCTTTATCGGCATCTTGTTTGAGCAAATCATCTACGGCGGATAAATAAAAATTGAGTTTGCCGACATATTCGGGCTTAAAATCATCCACCTTTAGCTCGATGACTATAAAACATCGCAGTTTGAAATGATAAAACAACAAATCAATGTAAAAATCTTGCCCGCCTACTTCCAGATGATATTGCCTGCCCACATAGGCAAAGCCTTTGCCTAAAGCCAGTAAAAACTGAGTGATATTATCTACCAATTCTTTTTCTAATTCAGTTTCTTTTCGTTTTTCGTCTTGCGAGATGAAGTCAAAAATATACTCATCTTTGAATATCTGCCTTGCTAAGTCAGAATCTAAGGGAGGAAGCAGTTGGGCAAAATTATTAGGCAATGCACCAAATATTGTATGCGCTTGTAACTCAATTTGGTGGTGAAGAACCCTATAAGACCAACCCTGCTCGGCACTTTTAAGAATATACCACATCCGATGTTGAGTATCAGTGATTTTATCCAAAATAGTAATGATGCGTCCAACTAATTTGTGCAGGCACTGCTTGCACAATTGAGAAGTCAGGGTAGGCTTCGGCAAACTTTCGCATATATTTAAGGTTGCGTATCGAGAAGCCTTTCATATCAGGAAAAGTAAGAGATAAATCTTTTGCCAGATTATCTATCACCTTAGCCCCCCAGCCATTTTGGGTTTGTTTTTCTATGATATGTTTACCTATTTGCCAATGAAGTTCCAACATTTCTTGATTGACCGCCAGAACTGCTTTTAGACGAGATTGTTTGATAAGGTTTTGTAATTGTGTAAGCAATTGTTCGTATTCAGTTATTTTTTGCATAGGGTTATTTACTCAAAGTTTTCTCCAACAAATTATGCAAGCGGTCGATTTCTTTTTGGAGGTCGGTGATGCGGGATTCATAGATGGATTTGATTTCTTGGAGGTTGATTCCATTATTTAAACCAATATTATTATGCTGACATTCTTGATTATTAAACACAAATTTGTCTTCAAAACCCAAAATATCTTGAATAGTCGTTCCCAAAATATCCGCAATCCGATTCAGTTTTTGGAGGGTTACTTCTACCTCGCTTCGCTCGATTTTGCCATAGCCTTGCGACGACATCTCGAGCTTCTCTGCCATACTTTCTTGAGTAAAGTTTCGCAATTCTCTAAATTTTTTGATTTGCTCGCCAATTTTACTAATATTTATACTCATAGTTTATTTATGAAATTTAAAAGATGATATTACTACTCAAAAATAATTATTTAAAATTAGAATTTCCTAATTTTGTTAAAATTAATCATCTATTTTTTTAAACTTTATATTTTTTATGAAAAAGATTACCTGCTTATTTTTCATTTTTATGGGCATCTTATTCTACGGATGCCAGACCAATCAAGAAGGTTTAGTTGCGCCAGACGAAACCCAGCCAAAGATTACTGAAAATGTTTCGTTAAAAGATGGACGATTGCATTTTCAATCCATTGATTATTACCGTGATTTTTTGGATAAAGCTTCAAAAACCGAAAAAACAAAATTTATCGAGAAACTTAATGAGCAAAAAAGATTTGTTTCTATAGCCAAAATTTTTGCGGATAACAATTTGAAGAAGAAATACCAATCTTCCAAAAATGCAATGTTGTCACAAACTATCAGCCCCATAGAAAGTGAGTTTTTTTCCAGTATTCTAAATGCTGATGGCATTGTTCAGATTGGAAAATACATCTTTAAAATTGATTTAGTTCAACAAAAATGCTTAGTTTTGGAAGAAAAAGACCTAGCCTTTTACCAAGATTTGATAGAAGGGAATTTAAACCAAGGAAAAATCAAAGATTTGAGTAATGAGGAAGATGCTCTAGAGGCTCTGGAAAACCCTAGTGAAAACGGACAAAAAGCCTTGTTTTGCCGTGAAGGTGGGCAATATGGGCAAAAAGCCGAATGGATAGAAACTTATGCAGCATTAGGCTTTTCAGATTTGCGGGCTGACTGCAAAGTGGTTTATCAAAAAGGATGGGTTTATTTTTCATTGCAAGCAAAAATTAAAAACCAAAAAAATGTGCTTGGTATTTGGTTTGCTCAAACTGATGCGCTAAGGATTGATTATGATGTACGATATAAGCCCAAATGTAGGGGTGAGTTTGCCGAAGTTTGGTATGATAATGAGTATGACAATGAGGCTAACCACCGAGCTTATGAATCTAGCCGCGCTTTGAATAAGCTTTGGTATGTAGCAAGGTTTAGGAATCAAAGCATAGGTTATGTAAGCCCATTGCTTGAAATAAAAGCCGGATATTAAGCTACCCAATACATTTTAGCTATTTAAGCCAATTACCAATAAGTCAATTAATTGATTACCAAATAGTTAGCTTATTGGTATTTTTGGATAATCGGCTTTAGTATAACTTTTAATCAAACAAAACAACTATGGATTATTATTTTAAAACTCTATTATTAGGGTGTATTTTTTTAAGTTTATACAAAAATGAGAGTTTCGCACAGTCCATACTTACGCTCCGCCCCCAGCTCGGTTTAGAAATGCCTACTTGTTTTATTCAAGAAAAAAGCTTGGGTTACTCTGGCTTTGGGGTCAATCGCCTACCCGTAGGCTTAAATGGAGGCTTGGTTGCCCAATTCAATTTTAAGGACCGATATTTTATTGCTGCTGGCGTATCTTATGGCGTGATGGGCTACGACTTTACAGTCAATATTGATAAAGCCAGATTGCAAAGCTATCGGGGGAGTATCATCCGAGTAGGGTATGCCTCTGAACTGACTTACTTGGGTTTCCCGATAGAATTTGGAATTAAACTAAAGGAAGCTAGGTGGCTACCCCTGCACGATAGTCGTTTTTTGAGTGCTTGGGGCATTCGCCCTAGCAAACCTACTTATTTGTTTTTATGTAAACTAAATTTAAAACTGGGCTTTAATATAAATCACATTCAAAGACTAGCGAGTGAAGGGGTTCCATTTAATTTTTATATTGAGGGTTTTGCAGGCGATTATGTAGAATACACCACTACTTATTCTATTCAAAGGCGGTGGGGAGTAGCAATCTATGGGGGATTAAATTTGCAATTTCATCATAGAGGAAAAGACCGTTTGGCAGTCAATATTTTATATCAACAAGGCTTGCAAAAAAGAGTAGATGTTATGGTTGATTATGATTTGAATGGCGACAAGTTTTTCAATCGACTGGGTTCGCGGGGTTCAGGCGTTATCTTACAATTGAGCTATCCGATTCGATTAGCTAAATTTAAGCAACGAGGCTATGAGGTTGATGACTGAATGAGCCTAGCTAGTCGGAATTTGCAGTTCCGACTTACGAGTAAAAGGATTTCCAATCCAAAAAAAAGCCTTTTATTCCGTTGTTGGTCTTAGAAAAATGCTGACGAATTTTAGATAATCGCTCAATGTTTAGTCCAGCATTTTTCGAGACCAACAACTCTTTGCGAATTAGTTAATTGCTGGTTTATGCTGATTTGATAAGAAATAGATAAGTATCTGATAATCAGGTAGTTATATTTAGGTATTTGTTTTAAATTGCAGAAATTTGTAGCAGGGTTGTTGGTCTCTAAATTGCGGAGTTTGAATTGAAGATGT
>JALONJ010000238.1 GCA_025455045.1 Microscillaceae bacterium
GACAATTGGATTCAAGGCAATCGATATCAAGTTAATCCAATGATTATCAATGACTTACGAGGAGTCTATGACTTTAGTTTTGGCAATCAAAGCGGTTTTAAATTGACCATCAACGGCAAAATGGAAGCCCCGACTTATACTTTGGAAAAAGCTAGTGATTCTTTAAAAACCAATCCTAAAGTTACTCGCCAAGATAATTTATTGACCATTTCATTCAAAAATGCCAAAAAAGGCAAAGAAGCCGAAACCGGCGAAACCCGCTTATCCGGCTGGCAAAATGGTAAAAATCTCAAAGGAAGTGGCGAATTGCCTGACGGTCAGGTCGTTACGTGGCAGGCAATTTATCAATCTGCTCCCCCTGCCGATACCACCAAACCCAAAAAACCTGAAACGCCTAAATTGAGTTTGGGAAAAGTTACCTATCCGTTTATGGCTTATGGGAATGAAGAATTGCCCAAAGCCGAAGCTGTATTATTTAAAAATGCAACGGTTTGGACCAATGAAAAAGACGGTATTTTGAAAGAAACCGATGTGTTGGTTCAAAATGGCAAAATTGCTCAAGTCGGCAAAAACTTAAATGCTCAAGGTGCAAAGGTAGTAGATGCGACCAACAAGCACCTTACGGCGGGCATTATTGACGAACATTCGCACATTGCCTTGTTTAGTATCAATGACATTCAAACCAACTCCGGCGAAGTAAGAATGATGGATGTAGTTGATTCAGATGATATTGATATGTATCGCCAATTGAGTGGGGGAGTGATTGCCGCCCAACTTTTGCACGGCTCGGCAAATGCCATTGGTGGGCAATCTGCCTTGATAAAATTCAAATGGGGCGAAGCACCCGACAAATTGTTGATTTCGAATGCTCCCGGATTTATCAAATTTGCTTTGGGCGAAAACGTAAAAGGCGGGAATAACCCCAATGGCGGTAGTCGCTTTCCGCAAACTCGGATGGGCGTGGAACAAGTATATGAAGATGCCTTCACCCGCGCGCAAGAGTATATTAAAATGAAAAAAACGCCTAATTTGCTGTATCGCAAGGACTTAGAATTGGAAACAATGGCAGAAATTTTGGAGAAAAAACGCTTCATTACTTGCCACTCCTACGTGCAATCGGAAATCAATATGTTGATGAAAGTTGCCGAAAAATACAATTTTAGAGTCAATACCTTTACCCATATTTTAGAAGGTTATAAAGTTGCCGATAAAATGGCTAAACACGGCGTAGGAGCATCTAGTTTCTCCGATTGGTGGGCTTATAAAATGGAAGTAAAAGATGCCATTCCGCAAAGCCCCGCCTTGATGACCAATTTGGGCGTAGTAACTGCCATCAACTCCGATGACAATGAAATGGCGCGCCGCCTCAACCAAGAAGCCGCCAAATCGGTCAAATACGCCGGAATGAGCGAAGAGGACGCTTGGAAAATGGTAACTTTGAACCCCGCCAAATTATTGCATCTCGACGACCGCACCGGCAGCGTAAAAGTGGGCAAAGATGCCGATTTGGTACTCTGGACAGATAATCCACTCTCAATCTATGCCGTAGTGGAGAAAACAATGGTGGACGGCACAGTTTATTTTGACCGTGAGCAAGATATTCAAAAACAAATTGCCGTTCAGAAAGAAAGATTGCGCCTAATCCAAAAAATGATTGAAGCCAAAAGCGGCGGCGCACCGGCGCAAAGACCTTCATTCCGCCGTCAAAGGCATTTCCATTGTGAAGATTTAGATGAGTAAAGATGGTGAAATTGTGAGATAGTGAGATGGTGTGTTTTGTCAATGAAAACACGTTATTCAACTTCGGCAAAGTTTCAAACTTTGCCGAAGTTAAAAACCAATTGATTTGGAGTATAAAATAAAAAATAACATAATTTATTGACAATCAGATAGTTATGACTTTTATTTAATTTTAAATTAAAAATTTCCTAATGAAAAATATTTTTTATATAATGATATTCTTTGGGGCTTCGGTTATGGCGGTTCGCGCGCAAATTCCCGCCAAAGACCAAACCCAGCCCATTGTATTGAGCAATGCCACGATTCACGTAGGCAATGGACAAGTGTTGAACAATGCCTCCATTCGCATCGAGAAAGGTAATATCGTTGCCGTAGGCGAAAATGTGGACAAATCGGGCGCGGAAGAAATCAATCTTGCCGGAAAACACATTTATCCGGGCTTGATTCTGCTGAGTTCGGCTTTGGGTTTGAATGAAGTAGAAGCCGTGCGCCCTTCGCAGGATTATAGCGAAACCGGCGATTTTAACCCGCACGTGCGCTCACTGATTGCCTACAATACCGATTCGGAGGTTATTCCCACTTTGCGCTCCAATGGTGTTTTGCTGGCGCAGGTAGCCCCACGCGGCGGTTTGGTTTCCGGCACTTCTTCGGTGATGGAGTTGGACGGCTGGAACTGGGAAGATGCCGTCAATACCACCGATGACGGTATTCACATCAATTGGGTGCCGATGTTTACGCGCGGGGGCTTTTTTTCGGAAAACCCGGGCAAAATTGAAAAAAATGCCAAACGCAATGAGGTTTTACAAATCGCCGAAACCATTTTTCAAGAGTGTAAAGCTTATTTGGATAACCCCACCCCCAAGCAAAAAAATCTCAAGTTTGAAGCAATGCGCGGCTTGTTTGAGGGTAGCAAAGCCCTTTACATTCACGTTGATTTTAGCAAAGAAATTGTGGAGGCGGTTCAATTTGCTCAAAAACACCAAGTCAAACGCATCGTAATTATCGGGGGCGAAGGGGCTTTGGCGGTAGCCGAATTTTTAAAAGAAAATCAAGTTCCGGTAGTTTTGGGGCGTTTGCATCGCACGCCCAGCCGCAATGAAGAAGGCGTTTGGTTGCCCTATCAATTGCCAAATTTGCTGCAAAAAGCCGGAGTGAAGGTCTGCTTAGGACACGAAGTTGATGGCGGCAGTTCGCGCGATGCCCGCAATCTGCCTTTTATGGCAGGCACGGCGGTTGCTTACGGAGTGGGCAAAGAAGAAGCTTTGCAAATGATTACTGCTACTCCTGCCAAAATTTTGGGGATTGACAACAAAGTCGGGACTTTGGAAGTAGGCAAGCAAGCCACTTTGGTAGTTTCGCAAGGCGATTTATTGGATATGCGGACTAGCCAAGTAACGCACGCTTTTATTCGCGGTAAAAAAATTGACTTAGATGACAAACACAAGCAATTGTATCAAAAATTTAAAAATAAATATGAAGGTAAATAAATGAACTTCGGAAAATAAATTTCTTTTTTAATTAAAGAATTGATAATCAATTTATTATCCTCAAAATCCCCAAAAATAAAAGATTTATTTTTGGGGATTTTTTGTCGTAAATGAAATGTTAAATAATTGATAATCAGGGTACATCTTAGTATTTTGGGTAAAATATGACTATTTTTGCCAATGTTTCGTCAAAAATTAGCGTTTTTTCCACCAAATATTTAAGCATTTATACTCTCTGAAAAGCAAAAAATAAGGAATTGCGAATGATAGTAAAAAAATATAACTATCTGATTATCAATCACTTATATAAAATCTCTCTTCTTATCAATACTTGCAATCAAACATCAATACATCGCCCAATCAACATATAATCTAAACATTCAACAATGAAATCACTTGCCTATCTCAATAAATACTTGTATAAATATCGCAGTTTGCTGTTTTGGGGGACGATTTTTACGATTATTTCCAATGCTTTTAGTATCGCACCGGCCCCCATTGTGCGGCACTCGTTTGATATGATTGAGGAAGCAATTGATATTTATTTTTTATATGAAAATTATGACTCACAAGCCAAGTTTTATACTATTTTTGGTATCAATGTATTGTTGTACGGATTATTGATTTTGTTGATGGCGGTTATTCGTGGGGTATTTTTGTTTATGGTACGCCAGACCTTGATTGTAATGTCAAGGCATATTGAGTATGATTTAAAAAATGAAATTTATGCCCATTATCAAACCCTACCTTTGAGTTTTTATCGCAAAAACAACACCGGCGACCTAATGGCACGTATTTCGGAAGATGTAAGCCACGTGCGTATGTACCTCGGGCCGGCAATTATGTATGGCTTAAATTTGATTACCTTGGCAGTGATGTTGGTGGCATTTATGTTTATGATTGATGTCCAGTTGGCTTTTTATGCTTTGTTGCCCCTGCCATTTTTGTCAATCAGCATTTATTTTGTGAGCAATGTCATCAATCAGCAATCAATGGAATTGCAAAAAAGCCTTTCGGGGCTTTCTACGCACGCTCAAGAAGCCTTTTCGGGTATTCGGATTATCAAGGCATTTGCCCGCGAAGCCGACTCGGTCAATGATTTTGACCGAGCCAGCGAAAAGTACAAACAAAAATCCATTAAACTAGCCCTTGTAGAGTCTTTGTTTTATCCTTTGATGATCGGCTTAATCGGTTTGAGTACGGTTTTGATTATTTATATTGGGGGTATTCAAGTAATGCAAGGCAGAATATCTAATGGCATCATTGCCGAATTTATTATTTATGTCAATATGCTGACTTGGCCTGTAACTTCCATTGGTTGGGTAACTTCGTTGGTACAGCACGCCGCCGCCTCGCAAGAGCGCATTAATGAGTTTTTGGAAACCAAAACCGATATTGTTTCTGAAAAAAACCTCCAAACCGAGATATTGGGCAATGTAGAGTTCAGCCAAGTGGACTTTACTTATCGAGATACCCAAATTCAGGCTTTGAAAAATATTTCGTTTAGCATTGGGGCGGGCGAATCATTGGGGGTGTTGGGAACTACCGGCTCGGGCAAAAGTACAATTGCCAACTTGCTTACCCGTATGTACGATGCTACCGAAGGCAAAATATTGCTTGATGGCACACCTATTCGAGATTTTCAAATTTCCAATTTGCGTAGCCAAATGGGTTATGTACCCCAAGATGTGTTTTTGTTTTCGGATACCATTCGCAACAATGTAACTTTTGGTACTGAAAACCTGAGCGAAGAACAAATGATTCAAGCCACCAAAGATGCCGATTTGTATAATAACATTGTCGATTTTCCTGAAAAATTTGACACCCGAATCGGTGAGCGCGGTATTTCACTTTCTGGTGGACAAAAACAACGCCTCTCCATTGCGCGTGCCATTATCCGCAACCCCAAAATCCTGATTTTAGATGACAGTCTCTCGGCGGTAGATACCAAAACCGAAAATGAAATTTTGAATAATTTGAAAAAAATTATGCAAAATCGTACCACGGTTATCATTTCGCACCGCGTTTCATCGGTCAAACTCGCCAACAAAATCATTGTTTTAGATGATGGAGTGATTATCGAGCAAGGCTCACACGAAGAACTCCTAGAAAAAAGCGGTATGTACAAAGAACTGTATGAAAAGCAATTGCAAACCGAAGAAGAAGTGGGTTGATTTTTATAATTAATTGATTATCAATGATTTATCCTAATAAATCCTTGAGGTTTTCCAGCAAACTAAATTTGAATAGGCACTTATTTGTTGTTATTAAATGATATTTAACTTATTGACTACGTCCCGCCTCTGGCGGATAATCAGCCACTTATACGATTTTTATTTCTTAAATTCCAAAACGAAATGCAATATTATAACTAATTGATTATCAATACTTTACAAAAATATATCTCCGACTAAGTGTAGATTTAAGGCATTTGACAAAAAAAGCCAAGTTCTAGGCAAGCGTGGCAAAGATTTTGTGTTTTGTGTCAATTTAATTTCAAACTCACATTCAAATTTATGAAACGTATATTGCTTTTTGCCTTCATCATCAGCCTATCGGCTGTTCAAGTTTTGGTTGCCCAAATTGACAAAAAAACAATGATTCATTTAAACAAAGCCTCCAAAAACCTTAGGCTCAAAGTAGGGCAAAAAGCCTATTTTGCCTATCGTTTGCACGGCTCGGTAGGGTTTTATGGTCAATACGAGCTTGGGGACAGCACTGTTTTGGCAATGATTCAGGAAGGCTCGATTCCCGAAAACCCCAATGCGCCCGAAGGAATGACCGGTGCCGATAATGCCCAAGCGTATTATATTTTTGAGGCGAAAAAAGCCGGTACAACTACCCTAATCCTCAAACAAATGTTTCGCCAAAGCGAAGACAGCAAAAAAGTCTTGAAAATCAAAGTCCAATGATTTTGGGTGCATTTCAAATTTACCACCTATAGCCCTCTCCTTCGGAGAGGGAAGGGTGAGGCAAAAGAAACGCGTAAATTTGAAATGCACCCATGATTTTGATGCTTCGTTTTGCAGCAATTAGCCTCTTCCTAATTTAACAAAAAAATTGAGAGAAAATTTTCTTTTTAAAAATAGTCCTCTATATTTGTAGCTCATAGCTGGTTGAAGGATACCGTAGGCTTAACCGACATCCCCGTCGGCGCCTACGGTTTTTTTATGTTTTTTTGCCAATTTTAACAATTTTTACTACTACCTTTACACAGAAGCTAGGATTGGTACGTTTTTTATACATTCTTTAGTTGATAAAAACCTAATCTCCGACAAATCTACACCATCATCAATATATGAAATGGTTTTCGCGCTTATCATTTACGGCTAAACTCTACTTGGGTTTTTCCACCATTTTATCTTTATCGGTAATTATGAGTGGTATAGCCTTGTTTGAGTTGCTTTCTATGCACAAAATCAACCGTGAACTCCGCGACAATTGGATGCCGAGTATCAGCACTTTACGCAATATTACCGACAATTTTGACCGCTATCTGCTCCGCGAAAACGCTTACATTGTGAGCAAAAACCCGCAAGAAAAAGCCAAACTGAAAGAAAGCCTTGACAGTATGTTTAGAATAATTCGTGAAAATGAACTTGCTTACGAAAAATTGATTATTGATGAAAACGTAAAAAAAGAATTTACGGATTATGAGCGAAATATGGACAACTTTTTTCGCAACTCCGAATATTTGCGCTCACTTGCCGACCAAGGCAAAGCCGACACTGCCCGCACGATTCGCTCCAGCAAGGCACGCCTCAAACTACTAGAGGAGGTTCGAGATGAGATTTCGGGTTTGGTAAGGGTCAATGTCAATGGTGGTATCAATTCTACCAAAGAAGGTGATATAAATTTCCGCTTTGGCGTGTTATTCTTAGGCGTATTTTTGATTGGGGCAATTATTACCGGTGTTTTGATTACCCGGATTTTTACCCGCGATATTTTTTCGCAAGTGGGGGGTGAACCTGCCAAAATTGCCGAAATAGCCCACCAAGTTTCGCTGGGCAATTTGGACATCGATCTGGATACCAGACGCAAAAAACAGCAAGGAATTTATGCTTCGGTCAAACAAGTAGTTGCCACTTTGAAAGAGGTGGTCAATATTACCAAAATCATTTCGGCGGGCGATACTTCGCAAACGATCCACGCCAAAAGCGACAATGATGTATTGGCGGCATCTATCAATACAATGATTAATAATTTCAAAGCCCAAAATCACATCAAAGATGGTCTCAACAATCTAAGCAAAACAATTTCGGGCAATCTGACCCCTTTTGAAATAGCCAACAAAGCCATCAGTTTTGTTGCCCGTTTTTTAGAATCGGCGCAAGGGGCAGTATATATTTTTAATAAAAATGAAGAAAAACTATCTTTGTTAGGTACTTATGCTTTTACCGAGCGTAATTCCCTCTCCAACCATTATCGCTTGGGTGAAGGCTTGATAGGGCAAGTTGCCCTCGAGAAGAAAGAAATACTGTTGCGCAATGTAACCCGCCAAGATGCCGTAGTTGCTACCGGACTTGTGCAAGAATCACCCTTGTTTATTTTGGCAAGTCCTCTTTTGTATGAAGATAATTTGTATGGGGTGTTAGAATTAGCCTCGTTTGTGGGCTTTGATGCAAATGCGATGATTTTTTTGAATGAAGCCGACAAAATCATTGCTACTTACTTGCACTCCGCCGAACAAAACGAACAAGTCAAACAACTTTTACAAATTTCGGAGGAAGCCAAAGCCCTTGCCGAAGCCAAAGCCCAAGAAGTACTCACCGCCAATGTGCAACTTGAGCAACAACAAGAAGAACTGCGCGCCCAAGCCGAAGAATTGAACAATCGTACCCAAGAGTTGGAAATAGCCAATGCTGAAATGGACGAACTCAACCATAATCTAGAACAAAGAATCCAAGAACGCACCTTTGAAATCAATCAACAAAAAGAAGAAATTGAAGCACAACGCGACAATCTCGAGCGCACCAACCAAGACCTTGAAATTGCCAAACACAAGTCCGATGAGTTGCTTTTGAATATTCTCCCTTATGAAATAGCCGAAGAACTCAAAGCCAAAGGCACTACCGATACCCGCTACTATAAATTGGCTTCGGTGGTATTTACTGATTTTGAGGGTTTTACGCAAATATCATCCAAAATGAAACCCAGCGACTTGGTATATGAATTGAATGATGTATTTGCCGAATTTGACAAAATAGTTGAAAAACATAACCTCGAGAAAATCAAAACCATTGGTGATGCTTATATGTGTGTAGGTGGAGTACCCAATGCCAACTTTACCAATCCGGTCGAGGCGGTTTTGGCGGCTCTGGAAATCCAACGATTTATGCAACACCGCTATATGGAACGAATAGCCAAAGGCGAAAAATACTGGCGTTTGCGGGTGGGTATCAACTCGGGTGAAGTGATTGCCGGCGTAATTGGTAAGCGTAAATTTGCTTACGACATTTGGGGCGATGCCGTCAATACTGCCGCCCGAATGGAAAGCAATGGCGAACCCGAAAAAGTAAATATTTCACAAAACACGTATGAATTAGTCAAAGAATTTTTCAATTGTACTTATCGTGGCAAATCGGTCATCAAAGGCAAAGGGGAAATGGATATGTATTTTGTGGCTGGCATCAAGCCTGAGCTATCGGTAGGTGAACTCCATCTTGAACCCAATGACTTGTTTTACCAAAAACTCAAATCCTTTGAAGTAGATACTTTTACAAATTTGATTAGTACAAATGGATATTGATAATCAGGCAAATAATGATGGGTAATGAATTAATCAGTCATAAACAGCCATATTCAAGGATTTCATAACAATAATTCGGACAGTTTCTGGTTTCTAAGCCCCCTGCCCCCAGAGGGGGGCTTTTCTGTTTTTTTTGTTAAGTAATTGATAATCAGTTAGTTATAAGAAATATTTGCAATAGTATAACTAGCTGATAATCAATTACTTATAAAAAATGTCCGGATCTTCACCACTTTTCAGGAATTGCCTTTAGGAATTCCATTGAATTCTGAAAAGCTCTCGCTTTTCAGTGATTCTGAACATTACCAAGCAAAATGA
>JALONJ010000239.1 GCA_025455045.1 Microscillaceae bacterium
GCTTGAAAAGAAGTTTGATAATTCCATCACAATATTTTATTTCGCAAAGATATTCCTTTTTTTTAGAAATTAACATTACTGCCCTGCCCCCGGAGCAGGGCTGTTAAGTTCTATTTTTGAGCCAAATTTTATTCGCCGTTAGACCTCACTCCCTACCCCTCTCCCCTTGAGAGGGGGAAGATTCAGGAAGCCCCTCCCGGAAAGGGGAGGGGTTTGGGGTGGGGTTGTATTCAGAACTTAACAGCCCTCCCTGCCCCCGGAGGGGGTTCTTTTCCGAGGTTTTTGTTAAGTATTTGATAATCAATTAGTTACAAGAAATATTTGAAATAGTATAACTAGCTGATAATCAATTGCTTATAAAAAATGTCCGAAGTATTGGATAAACAAGTAATTTTGTAACCCAAGGAATGAGTTAAAAATAAGTTGGGCAAATTAATTGATTCTTCACCACTTTTTAGGAAAATTGTAACGCCGGCTGTTTGCCTGCGCGCAAGCCACTTCCGAAAGTATTTAAGCTAAATAATCCCCGTAAAGACATAGAGATCCCAGCAATTCCCACTGTAGAAATTTTAAACGAATATTTAATTTTTTAGAATTTTTATAAATTGAGTTTTACATAAAGCCTTGATAATGAGGTGTTTATTAGAAAATATTGTTACCTTCCTTTCTTTTTTCTTGATAAAAAAGAAACAACGAAATCAAGTATGCACCGAAATTGCACCTGAATTTCGCTAAGGGCAATTGAATGAAAATACAGTTAATACCTTGATTGTCAATGACTTATGAATAAGCACCTTTTTTAGCAAACACAATTAAAATCTTAACATTTATTTAATTATTCTATAGTGGGAATTGCTGTAGAGAACCATTTTTAAGATTCTTTACCCATTTTGAGGAAATTCTGGCTTTATTCTAAGCCTCAACTCATTTACGCGGGCAGGCTAGACAGCCTGCATTACAATTTTGCTAAAAAGTGGTGAAGAACCATTTTTAAAATATAACTAGCTGATTATCAGATAGTTATCAAAATATTTAGGCTACTTTCAGCACTACATTGCCTTTTTTTCTGCCCCTATCTACATATTGGTGGGCGGCTACTATCTTTTCCATCGTAAAAATCTGGTCAATCGTGGCTTGGAGTTCGCCATTTTCAAATAGTTTTTTGAGCAATGCCAATTGGGCTTTGGTTTCTGAAGCATAGTCTAAACCACCTACAGTTTTGTAAATTCCGCCGGTATTCAATAGATGGCGACATTGTTTTGAGGTGCTCACGCCTACTGCGTCAAAAATTATATCAAACTTTTGTGAGCATTGGGTAAAATCGGTTTGGTCATATAAAATAATATCATCTACCCCCAAACGCTTGACCACACTTGCCCCGCGCGAGCTACATACCGCCGTGATAGTTGCCCCAAAATGGCGAGCTATCTGCAAAGCCGCCGTGCCTACGGCTCCGGTAGCCCCAATTAGCAAAATTTTGGGCATTTTGCGTTGTTGAATCCGAGTTTTTTCTAAGAAATAAATGGCGGTTTGCCCGCCAAATACGATTGCTGCGGCTTCTTCAAAAGTCGCATTTTGGGGTTTCAGACTTACATTGGCGTTTTGATTGAGGGCAATATACTCGGCATAAGTCCCAAAATTGAAGCCGGTCATACCAAAAACCTCATCGCCTACTTGGAAGTTTTTTACCTGTTTACCGATTTGCTCAACCGTTCCGGCAAATACTGTCCCCAAAATTGGCTTACGAGGTCGTTTAAAGCCCATTATCAATTGCATCATTATTCGCATAAAACCTTTGACGGCTAATCCTCTGACCCTTACATCGCCGGAATTGACCGCCGTAGCTACGATTTTTACCAAAATTTCGTCTTCTTTGGGGCTGGGTTTGGCAACTTGTTTGAGTTGTAAAACCTCCTCCGGCGCGCCGTATTTTGTGCAGATGACTGCTTTCATCGTGGCTTTGTGCAGTATAACTGAAGATAAATCCAGTCTTTTGTCGGGAGGCAAGTATTGATTCAATAGTTTGATAGCCTCGATATTTCCCAGCCGCTTCGCCAATTCGCTAGGTTCTTGATTGGAGTCCACTTCCTTGAGGTCGGGCAAAGCTCCATTCTCGAGCAAAAGAGCCATTATTTCCAAATGATTGCCTCTGATACTCTCCATAAGCGGACTGGTCAAAAATTCGGGGTGTTGATAATTCAAATCAACGCCCATTCGGATATGATATCTTACCAATTCAATATCATTCTCGTGTACTCCTTTAAACATATCTTTCCAATCACCGTGTCCCATATTTTGAATTAAAATTAATGATAAAATAATGAATTAATTACAAAGCGTGTTAAGGAATTAGAAATCACATAAATAATTGATTTTCAGTGAGTTATATTTTAAAAAAGGTTGCTTTATTTTGTGTCAATTTCAATGATATACAAATTGATTTTTGAGATAACTTCGGCAAAATTATGACTGCTTTGGCTACTTTGCATTAACCTAGGTTAAGAAATGTACGGCGCGGGGGGAAATTAGCAATTAGGTATTTTCAATTGGGAATTAGGAGTGAATCATCACGCTTTTGCCGAAAAACCATAACGCAGGCTGTCTAGCCTGCGCGCGTAAACGGCTTCAGACTACAAGGCAACGGCGTGGTTGCCTGTGGGGACACAGGCAACTGCGTGGTTGTCTGTGGGGACACAGGCAACGGCGTGAAAAATAATTAATTTAATCTATAAAGTGTATCAAAGCACTGTTGCGTGAATATTGTGTAATATGCTGATTATCAATGACTTAAGAATCTGAGTAGTTTCTTCACCAATCTTCAAAAATTGGCTTCTCTAGTTTTTAATTTGTCATTCCGATCATTATTTCCTGAAAAGTGGCAAATAACCTCTTATAAGGTTTAACCAATTGATTATCATAGAGTTATATCTAAATCGGGCTAGTATAAACTAATTATGAATGAGTATTTAAAATTAAAAATAGGTGTTCCATTATTTTAAAAAGGCTTGTTGCGCATTTACAAATTGGGCAAAGGTTTTGGGTTCGATACCACTGATTTTTTTTACCCAATCGCTGGTCGGTGGGGTTTTTTGAAATCTCGGCAGGTAATGTAGCATCATCATCACAAAAATAAGTGCAAAGGGCATTTTATCCCGCCATTTGGTTAAAAAAAACTGCCACAAATTAGGCGAAACAAACCGAATAGACTTGCCCAAGCCTTGGCTCAAAATTGCCGCCATTTCACCAAAGGTCAAAGTCTCTTGGTTGGTGAGGTCATAACTTTGATTCAAATGCAGTTCAGGTTTCATCAAGATATTGGCGGCTACTGCGCCGAGGTCGTCGACATCAATAAGAGTAAACTTGGCTTGCCCCGAAGGTAAATAAATTAATTGCTTTTTGATTAAATCTTCGCGCAAAGTAGTCGTAAAATTTTGCATAAAATAAGCAGGGCGCAAAAATGTATAGGCAATTTGGCTCTCAATTATCAATTTTTCAATGGCGTGATGCGGAATAAGGGGGCTTTTCTCCACCCCTTGCACCGACAAAAAGACAATATGATTGACCCGAGCCGCCACCGCCGCTACAATCAAGGGTTGAAAATACTTAGACACCCGAGCCAAATGCGGTGGACGAAGCAAGAAAAAAATATTGATACCTTGCAATGCCAAGTTGAAAGTTGTGGGGTTTTCAAAATCGAATTTAATCAGCTTGACTCCCAAATCTTGCAGTTTGGTGAAGTCAGTGTCAATATTTCTAACGCCGGCATAAATATCCAATTGATGCTTATGTTTGGCAAGATTTTGCAATACCGATAAACCCACATTGCCGGTAGCCCCCGTAATTAATACCTTCATTGTAAATGACTTAGTAGTTTAACAATTAGTATGTTTGAATGTGTATAGCTTACTTTAAATTTCAAAATAATATTGGTTAGAACGGCAATCCCAAAAATGGCGCAATAATACCTTAGATGAATCTTGATAAAACCATTCGCCAAGTCTGCATCGGTTTGTCCGCATTGACTAGCTTGTTCAAAACAGATGCAAAATATTCTTTGATTTATTGAATTTTAGCGCAATGATATCGAACAAAAATTTGCTTCTCAAAAGTATCGTTCATTGCCCAATCGGGCAACTATACTTGTTTGAACAACAAATATTATGCATAAATAATTGATTATCAATGATTTGCAAGCAACACAAAGCCATAAAACCTACTGTTTAAAGCCTTTTTTTAATAATTAAATGATTGATAATCAATAACTTACAAAAAAATCAACCAATGCCAACTTTAGCCCAATCGAGTAGTTTTTGAGGTAAAAGGAAGAAAAATTAAAACCAAATTTTATTTTGAAATTATCAATAAAAAGACATTTTGCTATAAAATTGATTATACACAAGCAAAAAATTAGCAAAAATTTTTTCCCTAAGATACTCAATGAGTTAGCGAAAAAAAGCGTTAATTAGGGGCTTAAATGCTTTTTTTATTGATTTTTTTTTGCCACTTTTGTCTCCCCCCATCGACAAAAATACACTAAAGTTAACCATTTCGGGAACAATGGAAAGAACAATAACTATGACTGAAAAAGACTGTTATGAAGTCTGGGAAAACTGCTTGAAAGTAATCCGTGAAAACCTTGAGATGCAAACCTATCTCACGTGGTTTGAGCCAATTGTGCCTAGTCGATTAGAAAACAATGTATTGACTATTCAAGTACCAAGCCGTTTTTTTTATGAATATTTGGAAGAAAATTTTGTTGAGTTGCTTCGCAAAGCCATCGACTTGGCATTAGGTGTAGAAGGCAGACTCGAATATACCATCAAGCCCGAAGAAAGTATGCCTAATCAAAAAAATTTTTCGGCAAACTTTACCAAATCCAATTCCAATAATCCTATGAATGGCAATAATTCGGTCAATCAGACCGAATTTACCGAAAAATACCGCGAGCTATACAACTATACTCGCCTCAACCCCAATTATTCATTTGACAACTTTATTGAGGGCGACTGCAACCGCTTGGCAAGGTCGGCGGGGCTGGCGGTAGCCCAAAAACCCGGGATTACGTCTTTCAATCCTTTGATGCTGTATGGTGGGGTAGGTTTGGGCAAAACCCATTTGATACAAGCAATTGGCAATTATGTAACCCGATACGAAACCGGCAAAACCGTAGCCTATGTTTCGGCAGATAAATTTACCAATCAATTCATTGAGGCATTGAAAAACAATAATTTGGAGTTTTTCAACCATTTTTATATGCAAGTAGATGTGTTGATGATTGATGATGTCCAGTTTTTGTCGGGCAAAGAACGCACTCAAGAGATTTTTTTCCATATTTTTAATCATTTGCACCAATCGGGCAAGCAAATCATTATGACTTCGGACTGCCCGCCCATTGAGCTAAAAGGCTTGGAAGAACGCTTATTGTCGCGGTTTAAATGGGGACTCTCGGCTGATGTCAAACAACCCGATTTGGAGACTCGAATGGCTATCATTCAAAAAAAGCTCCAAGAACGCAATCTTGAGTTTCCGGACGAAGTGATAGAATACCTCACCAATAGCATTGATAGCAATGTGCGCGAGTTGGAGGGAGCAATCAATTCACTCATTTTATATTCGGAAAATAATATATTGATTGATATGAACCTCGCCAAAGAAATTGTGCAGAGTTTGGTGCAATCAGTTGATAAAAAAGAAGTAAGCATTGATGAAGTGCAAAAGTATGTTGCCGAATATTTTGGCTTGACCATTGAAGATTTGAAAGACAAAACTCGCAAAAAAGAAATTGTATTGGCACGCCAAATTGCGATGTATTTTGCCAAAGAATATACCGGATTTTCTTTAAAATCAATCGGTTATCACTTCGGCGGGCGCGACCATAGCACGGTCATTCACGCTATCCAAACCGTGAGCGATTATATTGCCGAAAAGAAAGAGATTAAAATGTATATTGATGATTTAAGCAATAAACTGAATAAAAAGTAGATGAAGGAGTGATGATTGAGGAGTGAGGCGCAAGGAATGTAGAATGGTTTTTCGGAAATTTCCAATTGATATATTCATTCAAACAAAATCCCATTGAAAATATAAGTTTTCAATGGGATTTTTGTTTTGGCGGGTGTTTAAGTAGCCCGCGCGCTTATTTAATTCATAAGACATTGATTATCAAGTAGTTAATCAATCTTGATTTCTATACCGGCTTCGTCTTGAGCTTGCACTTTTTTGGGCAAAGTAACGATGAGTATGCCATTTTCGTACTTTGCGCCGATAGCTTCGCTATTTACATCATCGGGCAAAGTATAGGCACGTTGAAATTTGTTGAAATTAAACTCGCGCTTGCGATAGTTTTCGCCTTCGGCAAGGCTGGATTCTACTTCAGCCCAAATCTTTAGCTCATTGTCTTTGATACTGACTTTGAAATTTTCTTTTTGTAAGCCCGGAGCCGCCAGTTCGAGTCGATAGCCGTCCGCCGCCTCGATTACATTGAGCAAAGGATAGGTTTTGACCCAGTCGTGTCCCCAATTTTTGTTATGAAACTCTTTTTTAAATTCTTTGCCAAAGTCGCGCATTTCTTTGCCCAAATCGCGGAAGTCTTTGTTCAAAAACTCATCAATCACATCGAAGAAGGATTTGCGTTTGTCATTACCCGAATTTTCCATAAGGTTTTTTAGGTTTAGGTTAATAATAATTTGAAAATGAAAAATTTATGTTTATAAAATTCTTTTTTTCAATTAAAATACCAAATCAATTATTCGGACAAATTGACAATGATTATACAAAAAATCGGACAAAAAGTCTTTTTTTATTTTAGGTGAATGAAAAAATTATGACATTTTGTCATATATTAAAAGTTTTTCAGCTTATCCGAAAGCTCTTGTACTCGGCGTTGGTCATCGGTTTCGGAGGCTTTGAGGGCGAGTATTTCTTTGTCCATACTCGTAATGATGGCTTCCAAATTGCCCACTCGTTGCTTCAAATCTTGGTTTTCGAGCAAAGCCCGCTTGACCAATTGGGCATCATCGTTACTCATTCCCCCCTGTCCTAGCTTGAGTTTTTGGGCTTTGAGGTAAAATGTGCCAATCACCGCCGCCAAAGGAATAGACAGTACCATCATTGGAATAATGACTCCCGGGTGAAAAATAAGCTCAAATAATCTATCCATTGTTTTAAGGGTTTTGATATGGCTAAGAATAAGTAAGAAATTAAGAATTATATAAATAATTGATAGTCAATGTATTAAATCAGCACATTAGCACATTTTATTATTAACTCATTACTTACTCTTCATTCTTTTTTTTTGTTTTTCAAATAAATATTGATTGACAGCATTGCCAAAAGTGCCGAAATAACCAAGAAAGGAATGATCACTTTTAAATCGAGCAAGGCGAATAGAGGGTTTTCCATCGGTTATTTATTTTAATTTTTTGTTTTCAAAATTTTTAAATTCCAATTGATTGTCCAAAGAAGTAACAATAGACTCCAAATCGCTGACGCGCTTTTTCAATTCTTGATTTTCTTGGTAAGTTTTGTACAGCAATTGTTTTTCCTCGCTGGTCATACCGCCTTTTTCCAGCTTGAGTTTTTGCAATTTGAGATAAAATGAACCAATAATTGCCGTAAGTGGAATGGCAAATACCATCATTGGCACAATTATATCGGGACTGATAAGTTGTCGCAATAAGTCAATCATTTTTTGAGTAATTCAGTTTTATTTATAATATATTGATTATCAGAGCCTTATGCAAAAATCAGTTGGGATTATTTATACGTTTTGTCTTCCAAACCTCGAAAAGCGGTAGCATCTCTATCCATACTGGTTACTATCTCTTCCAAATTGGCAATTCTTTGTTTCATTTCTTGATTTTCCAAATAAGTTTGTTGCAAAAACCGCATTTCGCGCTCGCCCATTGAATTACCTTTCTCGAGCTTCAATTTTTGCACTTTGAGATAAAACGAACCGATGACTGCCGAAAGCGGAATGGCAAAAATCATCATAGGTACGATGACTTCGGGGCTAAAAAGACGGGCAAAAATCTCTCCCATAGTTATATTAAGTTTAAATTTAGTAAATGATTTAGATTTTTCAAAAAAATGCAACTGTTAATTTATATACTACTATGCAATGCAAGCTACTTTATATGCAATATTACGGAAATTATTTTGATAAGTTCAAAGTTTTTTCAAGGTTTTTTCGTTTTTTTTGGGTCATCAAAATCTAAACAATCTCTAATTCAATGAAACCATTACTCTTGAGTCTTGTAATTGTTTTTTTTACCATTCAAATGGCGATAGCCCAAACTCCTGATTATCCCGAATTTGAGACCTTCACAATGACCCGCGCGGCGCAGGGTACGACCACTAAACCCGATACATTGCCCTATCGCTTGCTGAAACCGGTAGATTATGACCCTGCTAAAAAACACCCTCTGGTCGTGTTTTTTCACGGGGCGGGTGAGCGCGGAACCGACAACAAACTACCCCTCACGCATATAGCCCCGCTATTTCTCAAACCCGAAAACCGTAACAATTTTCCTTGTTTTGTCTTAGTACCCCAATGCCCCAAAAATGTAAAATGGGTAGATACTGATTGGAAATTAGAGCAACATACCCAGCCCGAAAAAATATCCGTACCAATGGAAATGGCAATGCAATTAATAGAAAATTTGCAAAAAGAATACGCCATTGATGCCAAAAGAATCTATGCTACCGGCTTGTCGATGGGAGGATTTGCCACTTGGGATATTGTAGCAAGGTTTCCCAAAAAATTTGCTTGTGCCGTACCGGTTTGCGGGGGAGCTGATGAGAAAACCGCCAAAAAAATCAAAGATTTGCCTATTTGGGCTTTTCACGGAGCTTTGGACAAAGTGGTGCTGCCTTCGCGCTCGCGCAATATGGTCAAAGCCTTGCAAGAGGCAGGTGGCAAACCCAAATACACCGAGTATTCGGACGTGCATCACGATAGCTGGAAACGGGCTTATGCCACGCCGGACTTGCTCAAGTGGATGTTTGAACAAAAGAGAATCAAATAACCTAGGAGTGAATAATGTAGAGTAAATAATTTTTTAATTACTTGAAAATCAAGACTTTATCAAAAAATACTGTACGCATTCAGCAATTCCCACTGTAGAAATTTTAAACGAATGTTTGATTTTTTAGAATATTTACAAACAGGTTTTCTGTAACTAATTGATAATAAGGTGATTATAAATACACTTTTTTTTACAACTTTCTTTTTTCTTGATAAAAAAGAAACAACGAAACCAAGCAACCCTACACTATCCTGAATTTTTG
>JALONJ010000240.1 GCA_025455045.1 Microscillaceae bacterium
AGTTCCACGCAGGATGACAGCTTGGGGGATTTTGGATTGTTTTTTTAAAAATTTAATTTTTTGTACTTTTTTAATATGTTTTAAAATATTCACGTTAAAATAAAAGGTTCTTTGCTTATTTTCAGGAAATTCCAGATTTATTCTGAGCCTAAAATCATTTACGCGCGCAGGCTAGGCAGCCTGCGTTACAATTTTTTCTGAAAAGTGCTGAGGATTCAATAAAAAAAATTATAAATAGCTGATAATCAATTAATTACACTCCTACTCGGTAATTATCAGAGTATTGTTCAAAAAGGAAAATCATCATATATATACGTTTCAGGTAGCCAACTTTGCACTTCGGCAAGGTGTTCTTGGCTTATCAAAGTATCAATCATCCAAAGGCTTTTGAGCTTTTTTAAATTTTGAATTTGTGGGGATAAAACCTCAATAGGATTGTAAGACAAGTCTAAATACTCCAAATTTTCGATATGATACAGGCTTGTGGGTAGCGCATCGAGCAAGTTATGGTCAAAATTGAGGCTCTTGAGGTTGGGCAGGGCCTTGAATTGGTCAGGCAAATGTTTAATTTGATTGTGCGAAAGGTCAATCTTGCGCAAACCTTCTAATTTGAATAAGTTTTCGGGAATTTCGCTGAGGTTAAGTTCGCTCAAATCGGCTCTGCGGCGATCTTTCAAAAGAGCTAAATAATTGTATTTCAAACAAAGATAAAAACCTCGTTGCGATTTGCGAATTTTGAGCATAATCTTAGCCCAAGTGAGCAAGAAATCATCATCGGGCATACCTCCACCTTGCAAAAGTTGAAAAGCCAACTCCCAATTGCTTGCCTCTGAAGTACGTAGCAGATTGAGCAAGTTCATAAGAGCTTCGCGGCTTTGGGCTTGGTTCTCGAGTAAATAGCTCAAAATAGTATGGGGGTTGGGTGATACAATTATTTTAAATTATCCGGCGCAATACTTAGATTAAATGTTGAAAAATAAATATAATTAACTGACAATCAAGGGTTTAGGCAATTTGTTTGGGCAGGTCAATCTGAAACTCCGTACCCACTCCCAATACACTCGAGAAATGGATTTCGCCGGCTAGCTTCTCAACGAGGGTTTTGATGATTGACAAGCCCAAGCCGGTGGAAGTTTCGCCGGCAGTAGGTTTGGCACTTAGCTTTTGAAATTTTTGAAACATTTTCTTTTTATCATCTTCACTAATACCCTGCCCTTCATCGCGCACCGATATTTTGACTTCTTGGTCGGTTTGGCTTACCGAAACAAACACGTTTTTGTCAGGGTAGCTAAATTTGATAGCATTGGAGAGCAAATTGTCCATCACTCTCGAGAGGCACTCGCGGTCGGTTTGTAGGCTGATTTCGTCTGCCATCTTAAAATGCAAAGCCAGCTTTTTGGCTTGGGCAGTTTGGTGATAAGTAGCCAAAATATCTTCCAAAAATTCTTTCAAATCTACAGTCTCCAATTGTAGCGGCTGGAGGTGGTCACCGGCTTCATTGATAGTCAGAATGTCGTCAATCAAGCGTCTTCCTCCGGCAATTACGCGATTAATCATTTCTACATAGCTTTTTTGCTCGTCGTTTAACTCACCCACCAATGGCATCAATTGTATCAAGCCTTGTACTTTGTTGAGGGGTGATTTCAAATCGTGGGCGACAATCCCCATCAAATTCATTTGTTCGGTGTGCAAATCATCGAGCTGTTGGCGGCTTACTTTGATTTCTTGATACACTTTGGCAAGCCGAAGGGCGGCATTTACCCGCGCAACGAGCGAGTTTTTGCGAATTGGTTTTCGAATATAATCTGTAGCCCCCAAGTTGAGAAAATCGGCAATGTTTTGCTCCGAATCGGTTTTCTCGATAGCCAGCATAATGGGAGTATTTTGCGTATGAGCCTGTTTTTTTAGATGTTGAACAAAATTGATTTCTGAACCAAAAGCCAAACGCATGTCCACAATAATCACGTCGGGCAGTTTGTCAATTGCCAAGACAATGCCTTCGCTTACTTTATCGGTGGTATAAAACTCAAACTCGATATTTGTTTCACGTAAGTACTTGATAATCAAATTAATATCATCAAGTTTTTCTTCTACAAGTAAAATTTTATTCATTGTTGGTAGGCTGACAATGTTTGGCAGTCAAAATTAGAAAAAAAGCATTAAAAACTATAAATATTTGATTATCAATTAGTTATATTTTTATCATAAGGTAAACATTTTTTAAAAATACTTAATTAGTAGTCTGAATGTTTCAATATTTGTAATAAATAGTTCAAAGTATTTTCTGAATAATTCATTTGACGATTGGATTATTGGTTTGCTCCCGATTTTTCAAAACTCTCCTCTCGAGGGTTAGGAGGCTTTAAATTCAAAAATTTGAAATTAAGCTAAGGAATGATCACAAAATAAGGTAAACAATATTTTTTGATAATCTATTGATATGTCTCGCCTCTGGCGGATTTTCAAGGGATTAAAAAAATTATTCACGCTACATTATTCACTATTCACCCCTAAGTTTATTTCAAAACTTTGGGTTTCGACCCCATTCAATTTTACGCCAATGATCAATATATCGTCCATTTGGCGGGCTTCGCCCATCCAAGCCAGGAGCGTATCTTCTATAATATTTTTTTGCTCGCCCATTGGTTTTTGATGCATATCAAACAACAACCTTCGGAATCTTGGTACCATAAATTTGCGTTTTTCGGGTCCGCCAAATTGGTCTTGAAAACCATCGGAATAAATATAAAATGTAGTTGGGGTAGAAATATCTACGATATGTTTTTGAAAACGATGTTCTTCTTCATACAAAAAACCACCAATTGGCACTTTGTCGCCTTTTATTTCGTGCATTTCATTGTTTTGAATATAAAGCAAACTGTTTTTTGCTCCGGCAAACTCCAAATACGGCTTGCCAAACAAACCCCACATTGGTTGGGGCACTTGATGAATGGCTACCAAAGCAATGTCCATTCCGTCCTCGTTGGCGGTTTCTTTTTGCTTGAGCGTGTGCCTGATCTCAAGGTGCAATTGATTCAAGATTTTGTCGGGCTCCGAAATCCCTTTAAACACTACAATTTTGTTGAGCAATTCGTTGCCTATCATACTCAAAAAAGCCCCCGGCACACCGTGTCCGGTACAATCTACTGCACCAATGATAGTGCGATGGCTTTTGGTATTGAACCAATAAAAATCGCCCGAAACTATATCGCGCGGACGATAAAACACAAAGGACTCGGGTAGGGTTTTTTTGATTTGGTCAATTTTGGGAAGCATAGCCTCTTGGATATGTTGAGCGTATAAAATACTGTCAATGGTATCGCGCGATTGGCGTTCAATGATTTTGCGTTGTTGCTCTATCTCTTCTTGATAAGTTGATAAATCGACATTGGCGGTTATGAGTTGTTTGCCGTGTTTTTGCAGGGCTTGGCTTTGTTTTTCAATGGTGGTGGTTTGTACTTCAAGCTGCGATTTGAGGGTTTGCAAATCCGCTTTGAGTTGAATCATTTTGGTTTGTTGGCGTTCAATTTCGGAGTCTTTGTCGGCAAGGTGTTTTTGCAAATTATTAATCAAGGTCTGCTGATTTTTGCGTTTGGGCAAGTCCGTAAATATCCATATCAAACCAGCCAATAACACCAGCCAGCCCAACACAATCCAAGCATAAAAAGCCATACCACTCAATAAGAGCAAGTGAATGCCCCCGACAATTATATTCATATTTGAGATTAGAACCCTATTTAGGGTTTCAATTAAGCATTTATCATTCCTAAATCCATCAAAAAACAATAAAGGCTCTTAAATTAGAGAATTTTTTGCATAAAATCGTTTTTCAAAAATAATAATTCTCCGCAAAAATGGAACAAAAACTTTTACATTCCTGCCATAGTTCAATCTTTGATATTTTATTCTTTTATGTAACTCACTGATAATTAACTATTTATAAAAAAAATAAATAATTTTTACATTATTATTCAAAAGAATCAAATCATTGTAAGTAATGAGTTAATTATAAGATGTGCTGATGTGCTAATGTAATCCATTGATTATCAATTAATTCATAAATTCAATCGTTTACTTTATTTTATTCTTGTTCCTAAGCATAAGCATTAATGATTTTTGCCGTCTCTCGCTTATACATTCCAAAAAAAATACCGAGCCAAAAGCTCGATATTTTTGATTTATTCAGCTATTAGTTGTCAATTTTTAAGGCAATTCTACTCTAAACAAATGCACCGGCAGGCTGGGGCTCAAACCAATTACATTCCATTCTTCGCGCCAATGGTATTTTTGCCCCGTAATGAGGTCGTGCATTACAAAACCATTGCGATTCATACCGCCCAAAAGGTGCAAAGGCAATTGTACTCTTGCCCAGCGTTGGTTGTAAGGATCCATATTGACAACCATAAAAAGGCTATTGCTTTTGTCTTCGGTTTGTTTGAAGTAAGCAATCATTTGCTCATCATCAATATTACACATTGTAATATTGTTGGTTTCTTGCAAGGCGGCGTTTTCTTGGCGGGCTTTGTTGGTGCGTTTGATGAGTTCAATCAAGGTATTGGTTTTGGTCCAATCCCAATTTTTGACTTCATATTTTTCCGAATCCAAGTATTCTTCTTTAAATGGATAAGGCGCGTGAATCATATATTCGTACACCGGACCATACATTCCATAATTGGAACTCAAAGTAGCCGCCATAAAATAACGGAACAAAAACTTGGCTTCGTTGCCATCTTGCAAGTCCCAAGGGTTGATGTCGGGCGTGTTGGGCCAAAAATTGGGGCGAAAATACTCCTTGCCCAGTCCTTGCGAAAGCTCAATCATATACTCGGTGAGTTCTTTTTTGTTGTTGCGCCAAGTATAATACGTATAAGATTGGGTAAACCCGATTTTTGCCAACTTGTGCATCACGCGCGGGCGCGTAAAGGCTTCGGAAAGAAACAAAGTATCGGGAAATTTCTTTTTGACTTCGGCAATTGCCCACTCCCAAAACAAAAAGGCTTTGGTATGCGGGTTGTCCACCCGAAAAATGGTGATGCCTTGCTCACACCAATATATCAAAATACTTAACAACTCATTCCAAAGGTTTTGCCAGTCTTCGGTTTCAAAATTAATTGGCAAAATATCTTGGTATTTTTTGGGCGGATTTTCGGCGTATTGTACCGTGCCATCGGGTCGCCAGCGAAACCACTGGGGGTGCGCTTTGACGTAGGGGTGGTCAGGCGAGCATTGCAAGGCATAATCCATCGCAATTTCAATGTTGTATTCTTTTTTGGCAACTTGAATAAGGTGTTTAAAATCTGCCAAAGTTCCCAAATCGCCCAAAATATCTTTGTGTCCGCCGGTGGGCGCGCCAATTGCCCAGGGCGAGCCTACGTCTTCGGTTTCGGCAATGGTGGAGTTGTTTTTGCCTTTGCGGTGCGCAATGCCAATGGGGTGAATGGGCGGAAAATACAAGACATCAAAACCCATTTCGGCAATGCGGGGCAAAATATGTTCACACTCTTTGAAAGTACCGTGTTTGCCCGGCACCAGCGAGCTGGAGCGCGGAAAAAACTCATACCAAGTTGAAAATAGGGCTTTTTTGCGGTCGACATATACGCGTAGGTTGTTGTCATACACCGTTACGTGTTGCCTAAGCGGATATTGATAAAAAATGTCGTGCAGTTCGTGCGAAAGAGCCAGTTGGATAGCTTCGGCATAGCGGCTTTCATCTTTGAACAATTCAATCCAAGTGGCAACAATCTTGCCTTCGGGTTTGGGAACAGCTTTTTTGAGGGCTTCGAGGTATTGAATCCCGTCAAGTAATTCAACTTTTACATTTTGCCCATCTTGGATTTTGCGCTCAATGTTATGTTGCCAAGTCAAACTCCAATCAACCCAAGCCTCGATTTTAAATTGATAAATTCCTTGTTTTTCAACTTTAAATTTGCCTGCCCAACGGTCATTTACGGTGGGCTTGAGGTAGGTTTTTTGCCAAGTTTTATCTTTTTCGGCTTTGTATAAGATTTCGGCTTGGAGTACATCGTGTCCATCGGCAAAAATATCGGCTTCTACCCACACCGATTGCCCTACTACGCGCCTTGCCGGATATTTACCGCCATCAATTTCGGGAGTTACCGATTCTATAATTACTCGATTTTGTCCGTCTTTGGTCATATTTTTAATTGTTGAATGGGAGGTTATTTGATTTTTCAAAACATAATTGATTGGGTGCATTTCAAATTTACTACCTATGACCCTCTCCTTTGGAGAGGGCTAGGGTGAGGCAATAGAAACGCGTAAATTTGAAATGCCCCCTAATTGATTTGTTTATAACTAATTGATTATCAATTAGTTAATAAATTAAATTTTGAATCTGAGTTACGAATTTTGAATTTGGCTCAAAATTAGGGGCTTTTGGTTGTATTGCCAAGTATTATTTTTTGAAGATTGAATTAGATTTTTCTGCAAACGATTGAATCATAGATTTGAATGAAACTTGGCATACGAATTTTTAGATACTGTAAAATTTTTGTATATATCAATACTTCGGATATTTTTCATAAGTGCTTGATTATTAGTTAGTTATGCTATTTCAAATATTTTTTATAACTAGCTGATAATCAAGCACTTATCAAATAGCTAGGAACTAGAAACCAGAAACTGTCCGAACTGTTGTTACTTGGACTTGATGTTTATTGGGTGCGTTTCAAATTTACGCATTTCTTTTGCCTCACCCTGCCCTCTCCGAAGGAGAGGGTGATAGGTAGTAAATTTGAAATGCACCCTGTTTATTTTACTTTGCTTACTTGATACGATAATTTTATAATTCATTGATTATCAATGAGTTATACTGAAAATAATTGAGCAAAATTTTTATTTCATTTTCAAAATAAAATGTTCTAATTTTACCACCGATTATTAAAAAATATGATTAGGTTTACTGTTATTTTAAAAATTATTTACTAACCTCAAATTGAATTGATACTATGAACGCAACGGAATTTTTGAGCCAAAGCGAAGACGTAAAAACCTCTTATTTGGTAATTATGGGAGCTATCTCCTCGGCTGACCGCACCAACTCGCCCGAAGAAATCGCTTTTATGGAGCAAATGGCTTCGGTTGCCGGGTTGTCGGCTGGCTCGCAAGCCCAAGTTGCTGAGGCTTTAAAAAATACAGCTTCGGTCAATTTAGCCGCCCATATCGAGAAATTCAAAAACCACGAATTGAGATTTGCCCTGATTTCGGACTTATTGAGCTTGGCTTACAAAGATGGTAGCTTGAGTGGTGATGAAACTACCCAAATCAAGCAAATAGGCGGAGTTTTGGGTATCAGTGATGAACAATACGATGCCTTGAACAAATACGTAACTGCCGCCAACAATGAAGCCGCCAAAACTGCCGGTAATCCTTTGGTAGATGCTAACGGACAACCCAAAGAACCCTCCAACGACTTTTTGGAGCGTATCGGTCTCAAAAGTGTATTTGATAAACTAGGGATTCCGATTGGCAACTTTATCAATGGTACGACTATTACAATGGCTTTGAGTACAGTGGCTATATTTGTAATTCAAAATTATATGAATAGTGGCAAGCAAGGTACTGCCCAAGCTACCAACCAAGCCAACCCTTGGGGCGCGGCACTTACCGGAGTATTGAGCAGTTTTATGGCAGGTGGAGCAGCTACCACCCAACAAACCGCCGCCAGTGGTTTGCCGGGAATGGTGACGAGCTTTTTTACCAGCCCCGCCGGACAAGCTACAATGAGTACGTTGGTCAATAGTTTTATGCAATCCAACGCCCAAGGGCAAGGTTTAGCCGGTAGCTTGATGGGTATTTTGGGCGGCGGAACTACTCCACAACAAAATGGTGGCGCACAAATGCTCCAAAATGTACTGGGTATGTTTATGAAAAAATAAGTCTAGTATAAACTACATATATTGTTTGAGTACGTGCGCTAATCCACCAAAAGCAGACAAGTTTGGCTTGCTAATGAGTTGATTATACAATCATACACTAATCTATGCACAAGCCCCTACTCAAAGTAAAATAAGTTTGTTTGCGGCAATTTTTATAACTCTTATGAGGTGATAAAAACCTTGTAAGAGTTATTTTTAAATATTGAGGAAGATTATTTTTCCTAGCAAAATCATTAAAAAGCCCGATTATCAATTAGATAAGCTGCCACCTAAATAAGTAGGGCTTATCTGGAGTGCAAATCCCTGATTGTCAGTTAGTTACATATTATTTATAACCCAATATTTACGCTTATGTTTTTTCCGTTTAGAAATCATACTTACCGATTTTTAGACGTACACACCCACCGTCCCAATCCTGCCGAAAAAACCTTGGCAGTCAAAAATATTTTTGCCCACGAATTGCTCAATCACAAATTTGATTTTAAAGAAAATCAGTATTACTCTATCGGCTTACACCCTTGGCACATTCAGGAAGCGGATCTGAAACGGGAAATGAAAATTTTGATTGATTATGCCCTACACCCACAGGTTTTGGCAATCGGCGAGGCGGGGCTAGACCGTTGTATCAATACCGACTGGCGCGTGCAAACTAATATTTTTTTTAAACACGCCGAACTTGCCGAAGCTGTCAATAAACCTCTAATTATTCATTGTGTAAGGGCTTATCCTGAAATGATTGCCCTCAAAAAACAAATTCGCCCGGCTTCGGGGTGGATTTTGCACGGGTATCAGGCAAATGCCAATATTACTGAGCAATTGGTCAAAAACGATTTCATACTTTCGTTTGGTGAAATTTTGCTCAAGCCCAAAGCCGCAATTCATACCATATTTGCCCATTTGCCCGCCAATACTTATTTTTTGGAAACCGATGCTACCGAACAAACCATTGACCGAGTATTTGCTCGAGCCGCCGAACTCCGCAATTTGAATGAAGATGACTTGCAAAAGCAAGTTTTTAATAATTTTAGCAAATGGTTTTGGGCAGAATAAAGCCTATGTATAGCCCAAAGGACAATTATGACACAAGAAATATACATAACTAATTGATTATCAAATACTTATAAATTGATTTTTAATGACAATAGGTGTAACAGTTTTTAAAAGTTAATTTATTAAAATACATAACTGCTTGATAATCAACAAGTTACATAATTTAGATTGAAAAACGTAGCTTACTGATAATCAGCTAGTTAGCTGTTTTTAATGGTTCTTCACCACTTTTCAGGAATTGCCGAAGGCAATTCCATTGAATTCTGAAAAGCTCTCGCTTTTCAGTGATTCTGAACGAAGTGAAGAATCTAAAG
>JALONJ010000241.1 GCA_025455045.1 Microscillaceae bacterium
TCCACGCAGGATGACGACTTGGGGGATTTTGGATTGTTTTTTTAAAAATTTAATTTTTTGTACTTTTTTAATATATTTCAAAATATTCACGTTAAAATATGCAATTTAACCATTGCGTTTACGCATTTTGAGTTTTTTTACAATGTATAGCCCAACTTTTTTGCCTTGTTCGCTGCCGTTTTTGATGGCGGGCATATAATGAATACCGCCATATAATCGACTGATAGCGGCTTCTTGAGCAGCGTGGCGAAATGATTTGAAAGTCCGCGCTTTTAAGCCGTATTCTACCTCGGTAGAATCGGTATAAGCAAAATTGTCGCCCAACAAATCGGTCAAAACCTCTGCCGAAGCATTGGAGATGACACTATGCCCACTCGTGTATTCGGGAAAAGGCGGAGTTTGCAAAAGCGGTTTCCAATCTTTGTCAATGTATTGATTGATAACGGTTTCGGGGCGCACCAAAATACTACGCCATTTTTCGTCCCAACAACTGATGAAACCATCCATCAAAGCAATCGATACCTTGGTATAAACTTCAATCGTAGCCATCCAATCGAGTTGGGCTTGCTGGGCGGCAATTTTGGCAATGCCCATCCAATGGCCGCCCGGGCTTATTTTTTTGGTGGCATACATCGCGTGTCCTGATATATTGGTTACAAAGGGATTACAGTCCCAAAAGCGAGCAATGGCTTCTTGTTCAGCACTTAGTTTTTTGGCGGTTTCATATACTTCTAAGGTTTCTTGATAAAATTGGCTGTTTTTTTCTTTGTTAAATGTAGTAGGAGGAGGTGGGGCAAAAATAGCCGCCGAATCCAATACAAAAGGGCGAATTTTGTTCCAATGGGGTTCTATGCCTTCCATATAAGCGGGTGGCGTAGGTTGCCACTTGGCAGATACATTGTCGATGGTATATTTGGGAAAAGTACGGGTTTCGCGGTATTGGTCTTGCAAAGACCAGTCGATGATATGCTTGGCTACCGCCGCACCATATTGCATTGAGCGTTCATACACATCGGAAGGAATACCCAAGCCTTTCAACTCGGCATAAAATTCTTTTTCGAAAGTTTCAATTTTTTCTTCCGAAAATATCCACTTTTTGCCCACAATCAAAAAAGCGTGCAAACTTGCCAATTCATAGCAATATTCTTTGTCCTTTTCGGGCTGAGGGCTGGGTTTGAGGTCGGTGAGTTGTCCGGCAAGCGATTGATAGTCGGCACGAGTCGGCAACATCGCCTGATACGCCGCAACATTGGGATAGGCGTATATGCGCGCGGCAACCGGCGGCGAAAAAATATCGTGGACAATCACATCGGTCAGTTTTTTCATCGCTCGGTGATAATACTGCGTATTTTGAATTTTTTGAGAATAATCAGACTTTTTATTCTGGCAAGTAACCAGCAAAAAAGCCCCTAAAAGTAAGCCTATAATGGTAAAATATTTAATCATTGGTTTTCAATTATGTTTTGAGGCTTCAATTTTACAAATAAAATAGCAGATGTAAAATGAATACCTAGAATGAACTGATTTGTTTATTTGCTAATATACTGATAATGAGCTAATTATGTAAAATATAATACCAACTAATTATGCGCAAGTACACCATACCAGAAACTTTCAAATCATTTTTATTGTCGTATAATTTGCGCTAAAAAGGCTAGGTGAATAAATATCTCCGTTTTTTTGTTAGATTTGCCAATAATTACCAATTTGCAAGCAATATTTTTAACAAACCTTTGAAAATTAAGCCTTTAGGATATTTTGAAAACCAAAATAACCGGTAAATTCAATATTTTTTATGGAACATTATTATAATTCGCAACAACCACATCTTATTTTGCGCGAATATGGGCGCAATATCCAAAAACTTGCTCAACACGTATGCGCCATCGAAGACCGCGAAGAGCGAACTCGTCAAGCCTATTCTTTGATTGAATTGATGCGCGAACTCAACCCCAATTTGCAAGATGCGCAGGACCCGCAAAACAAACTTTGGGACGACTTGTTTATCATTTCTAATTTTAAACTTGATGTTGATTCGCCTTTTCCAATGCCCGAAACCAATGTTTTGACCAAAAAGCCCGAGTTGGTTCCCTACAACAATCACCATATTCCGCTTAAGCACTATGGCTGGAATTTGTATCTGATGGTCAAAAAAGCCCTCGATATCGAAGACCACGAAGAAAGATTTGTGGCACTGGCATCTTTGGCACGGCTGATGAAAAATTTTTACTTGAGTTGGAATCGAGACACCGTGCAAGACATCACGATTTTGGAAGATTTGGAAGGTTTGATAGGCAGTGAATTGGGTGAGGCTTTTTACCAAAGAATCAAAGAAGAAGGTTGGCTTGAGCTAGACAAAAAAGCCAAAATGCCAGAAAGCGGCAATTCTAATAAATCGAGCAAAAATAAATCGGGTAACCAAATCCCTTCCGGTAATCAAAAAAATAACAACAACGCCAAAAAACCAATTCAAGGCAATCAAAATAAAAACCTGAATCAGAATCAGAAAAATAACCAAAATCAAAACAGAAATCAAAACCAAAGTCAAAATAAGCAAAAAGCTAAACCCCAAAACAGCCCTCAATTCAAAAAGAAAAAATAATTTATACAAATATTCACAAACAATGGGTCGGACAGTTTCTAAGCCCCCTGCTCCGCCAGAGGCGGGAATTTAGTTCCGAGTTATTCATTAATCACCTGATTATCAGCTAGTTACGAAAAAATAGTACTACTATACAAAATATGCTTTCGCGCAAAGACGCTAAGACGCAAAATACTGATTATCAATGATTTATATTTGCCAATTTGAAATTTGTATAGTAGTATTACAAAAAATACCTAACATAGCATAACCTGTTGATTATCAATTACTTACAAAAAATATCCGAAGTATTGACAAAGTATTCAAAAACAATAGGCTCGTTTTCTCTCCTACAAAGGTGTAAGGAAATAGTTGATGCGTAAAACATTGATAATCAGTCAATTACAATATTTTTATCAAAAAACGCTCAATTTTCGGCGAGCGCAAGTCATCATTTAAGACATCATTAAATAATTCTTAATAAAATTTAGTCGTGGCATCTATTGAAGTAAAGGGTGGAAATCGTTTAAAAGGTACAATTGTTCCGCAAGGCGCAAAAAATGAGGCTTTGCAAATCCTTTGTGCGGTACTTTTGACCGACGAAGCCGTAGTGATTCACAACATTCCCAATATTCGTGATGTAATCAAACTCATCGATTTGCTGGAAGATTTGGGAGTCAAAGTTACACGCCTCCAAGAAGGCTCGTACGAGTTTGTGGCTCGCCATATCAATCTCGAGTATCTCGAGAGCGATGTTTATCGCCAGCAGGGAGCGGCTTTACGGGGTTCGGTGATGATTTTGGGACCGCTTTTGGCGCGTTTTGGCAAAAGCAAAATTCCCCGCCCGGGGGGCGACAAAATCGGTCGCCGCCGCCTAGACACACATTTTTTGGGCTTTCAAAAACTCGGAGCTAAGTTCAACTACGACCTCGACAATACATTTTATGATGTAGATGCCAGCAACTTGCAAGGCACATACATTTTGTTGGACGAAGCCTCCGTTACCGGCACTGCCAATGTGATTATGGCGGCGGTGCTTGCCAAAGGCACTACCACACTTTACAACGCCGCTTGCGAGCCGTATCTCCAGCAACTTTGCAAAATGCTCAATCGAATGGGCGCAAAAATCAGTGGCATTGGTTCTAATTTGCTCACTATTGAAGGCGTAACCGCATTGGGTGGCACTGAGCATACCCTCCTACCCGATATGATTGAGATAGGAAGTTTTATTGGTCTGGCAGGAATGACCGGCTCCGAAATCACCATCCAAAGTGCCGGTATTCCGCATTTGGGGCTGATTCCCAATGTATTTCAACGTTTGGGGATTCAGATGGAATATCGGGGCGATGATATTTACATTCCGGCACAAGACCACTACGAAATCGATACTTTTATTGATGGCTCTATACTTACCGTTGCCGATGCCCCTTGGCCCGGCTTCACGCCCGATTTGCTGAGTATTGTGTTGGTTACGGCAATCCAAGCCAAAGGCACGGTTTTGATTCACCAAAAAATGTTTGAAAGCCGCTTATTTTTTGTCGATAAATTGATTGATATGGGCGCAAAAATTATCCTCTGCGACCCCCACCGCGCTACGGTCATCGGTTTGGATAAGCAAATACCCCTGCGAGGTATTCGAATGACCTCGCCCGATATTCGCGCCGGGGTAGCCTTGTTGATGGCGGCACTTTCGGCACAAGGGACTAGCATTATTGATAATGTAGAGCAAATTGACCGAGGATATCAATATATCGACAAACGACTCAATGCTTTGGGAGCTGAAATCCGGCGTTTATAGGTTTATTCAAATAACAATAGTTCGGACAGTTTCTAGTTTCTAGTTCCAAGTTATTTACTAAGTATCTGATAATCAGCTAGTTACATAAAATATTTAAAATAACATAACTAGCTGATAATCAATTACTTATAAAAACTGCTCGAAGTATTGAAATAAAAATATGGGTTTTTGAGTTAGTTTGGAGAGATTTTGGCTATATTTTTAAAATGTTTTTTTAACTTTTTGCTCTTAGTTTGTTTGGCACAGTCCAATGACTTTTTGATATAATTCAAAAAACTTAAATTCACTGCATAGTAAGTTGATAATCAAGTATTTGTGCATAAGTTGATTTTTAAACTTATTATTTTTTTAACTAAAAAAACATTCTTAGGAACAAATTCAAAATAAAGTGCTGCCTTTAAAAATATAATTAATTGAAAATCAGGCAATTAAATAATTTCTAATTCCTAATTCCTAATTATTAATTCCTAATTCCTTATTTGCTAAGGCTCTATCTCAATCTTAAAAGAAATGGAAAAAAAAATCAATATCTGGATTATTGACGACAACGAAGTGGATAACCTCGTACACAGTCGCATTCTGAAACTCACCAAACCTACCGCCCAAATCACCAACTTTGACGGAGCAAAATCGGCTTTGCAAACCATAGCTGAGGCTAGTGTACGTCCACCCGATATTATTTTTTTGGATTTGAATATGCCCATTATCGATGGTTGGGAGTTTTTGGCAGGTATGCAAAAACTTGCCGAGTACTTAGCCAATTTACCCAAAGTCTATTTGCTGACTAGCTCGCTTGACCCGCGTGATGTCAAACGCGCCGAAGAAATCCCCTTGATAAATAATTTTATTGTCAAGCCTTTGACCCAAGACAAACTTAAACAATTGTTTCAAGGAAAAAACACCTTTGTATTGAGTTGATGCCTTTCCGCTCAAAATTCATCAAGAAGAAGTCAAACTACCCCACCCCAAATGCCCACTTCGCTTTATTTAGTACCTACTCCTATTGGTAATTTGGAAGACATCACTTACCGCGCCGTCAAAATCTTGCAAACCGTAAACCTTATTTTGGCTGAAGATACGCGCACAAGCGGCATCCTGCTCAAGCATTACAACATTCAAAAGCCCTTACAAAGTTACCATATATTTAATGAGCATAAGGCGATTGAAGCCTTGATAGCCAAACTCAAAAACGGCGAGACAATGGCACTCATCTCCGATGCCGGTACACCTAGTATCTCTGACCCGGGTTTTTTGTTGGTTCGAGAAGCCCTCAAGCACGGTATTGCGATTGAATGTTTGCCCGGAGCTACGGCTTTTGTTCCGGCTTTGGTCAAGTCGGGCTTGCCCAGTGAGCGTTTTACGTTTGAAGGTTTTTTGCCGGTCAAAAAAGGTCGCAAAACTCGCCTCGAATCCCTCAAAAACGAAACCCGCACAATGATATTTTATGAATCCCCATTTCGCTTACTCAAAACCTTGAACGAATTTATCGAAACATTTGGTACCGAGCGTCCGGCTTCGGTCTCGCGCGAATTGACCAAAATGTTTGAAGAAACCTTCAATGGCACTTTAGCCGAAGTATTGGCACACTTCCAAGCCAAAGCCATCAAAGGTGAAATTGTTTTGGTAGTTGGCGGAACGGAAAAGCAGTAAAGTGCCTATTTGCTGGCTAATTAACTTATTGACTATCAGCAGTTTGTGATTTTTTACTCTTACGTTCCAGATTTTCTTGAATCCGAAATTTTACAATCTCGCGTATCAAATCATAAGGAATGGCTTGGTCTAAGGGAAATTGAATAGAGCCTTTGCCGGTTTTGTATGGCGTAAGTTGGCTTTGAAAGGCTTGGTTGCCCGAAGGCAAGGCATACAGCCCAATGTGATTTTTGAAAGCCGCAAAATGCACCAAAACCCCTTTGAGCTTAAAAGTAGGCATTCCGTAACTGATACATTCTTGGGCTTCGGGAGCTAATTCTTGAATGAGTTGGCGAATGGATTGCAAAATTTTTTGGGTTGATTCGGTATAGTTGGCAATGTATTCGTCGAGGGTTTCAAAAGTCTGCATATTTTGTAATTATTTGATAATGAGGAGTTTATATTTTAAATAAAATTAAAATTAAGCAAATGTTTTGATTTTAGCTACAGAATTTTTAAAAAAACCGTAAGTAGAATTGCCCGTTTATTCAATAAATTGACAAAATCGCACAATGCTGACATTTATCATTTGAACTTAGTTGAATTGTTGCTTTTTTTACTTTATCAAAGTTTGAATTTAACTATTTGAAGATATGAAAAAGCGCGAACCTATTGCCAATATTATGACCGACAATGTATATTCTATCAATCTTTACCAAAGTTTGTTCGAGGCTAAAGAAATATTTGCTCACAAAAAAGTTCGCCACTTACCCGTTACCAATGGCGGCGGGCGATTGGTGGGAATGTTGAGCCTGACTGATATTATGCGCCTGAGTTTTGGAAATGTATTTGCCGGACAAGATGAAGCCGATTTTGCCGTATTGGAAATGTTGAGCATTGAACAAGTAATGCGCCATCAACCGCGAACTGTGTCGCCCGACGATACCATCAAAGATGTAGCCGAAATACTGGCAAATGAGGAGTTTCACGCTTTGCCGGTAATTGAAGAAGGCAAATTGGTGGGGATTGTTACTACTACCGATGTAATTAAGTATTTGCTGGAGCAATATTAGGAATTAGAAATTTTTATAATCACCTGATTATCAATTGATTACACTTTTACGTGTTTACCTTGTTGTGTAATCATTCCTTAATTGATTGGATAGATTTTGTGTTGTAGTATTCGCTATCGGATTTTTAACCCTAAGTTTATATTTTTAAACGGAATTGTCAGGCAATTGCCGTAGTTTGTCATTCTGTGTTTATTAAATCCATAATTCCGTTTTTAAAAGTGTCCATTAAAACTTCGTTTTTTGGACACTTTTTCGTTTTATGGAGTTGTGTATAAAAAATGTAAATACTTGATAATCAGTTATTTATGATTATTTTTTTAAGTTCACCCATCAAGTTAATCGGTCTTAGTGGGCAAAACTTTGTTACATACTTCGCCAAATCCTATTCTTAATCCATCTTTTTGACAAAAGCCCCGCATAATTACTGTATCATAGTCTTCAATAAATTTGCGAGTTGAGCCGTCATTCATTTCAAGCGGTTGAGTACCACGCCAAGTCAGCTCGAGCATCGAGCCATAAGAGTCGGGGGTAGCCCCACTGATAGTACCCGAAGCGCACATATCACCCACTTGCATATTGCAGCCATTGATGGTATGATGCGCCAATTGCTGACTCATATTCCAATACAAATATTTGAAATTGCTTTGGCAAACGGTTTTTTCTTCGGCATTTTGAGGTTTGATAGCTACCTCGAGTTTTATATCAAAGGTTTTGTCCCCTTCATACTGCAAATAAGGCAAAACTTCGGGTTCTTGCTGGGGGGAGGCACATCGGAACGGTTCTAAGGCTTCCATAGTTACAACCCAAGGCGAAATAGCGGAGGCAAAGTTTTTTGCCAAAAAAGGTCCGAGCGGTACATATTCCCAAGCCTGAATGTCGCGGGCTGACCAATCATTGAACAAAACCAAACCAAAAATATGGTTTTCGGCATTTTCAGTACTGATTTTTTTGCCCAGCTCATTGTCTTTGCCCACAATAAAAGCTACTTCCAACTCAAAATCGAGTGAGTGCGAGGGCTGAAATATCGGTACTTCGGAATGAGCCGGTTTGCTCTGACCACTCGGGCGATGAATTTTTGTTCCTGAAATCACTATTGACGAAGCCCGCCCGTGGTAGGCAACCGGCAAATGCCGCCAATTGGGTAAGAGGGCATTTTGCGGGTCTCGAAACATAGAGCCTACGTTGGTAGCGTGTTCGATACTGGAATAAAAATCAGTATAATCGCCGATTTTGACCGGTAAGTGCATCGTGGCTTCGCTCATAGGTATCAGTACTTTTTCGGCATACAATTTTAGGGGTGAGTTACCTTCTTTGAGCAATTCTGTGAGTCTTTGCCGTACTTTGTGCCAAGTGGGCTTACCCAAAGCGATGAAATCGTTTAAATATTTTGCCCCAAAAACCGCAGTATCAATTTTTAAATCTTTAAAAAAACCATATTTGGCGGTTTTTTTCAAATCCAGAATAAAATCACCAATTGCTACGCCTACGCGGGGTTTTTTGTCTGCGATTGAGAAAATACCATAAGGCAAATTTTGAATCGGAAAGTCCGAATTTTCGGCAATTTTGAGCCAAGATTGCAGCATTGTCTTTAAAATTAGGTTCGAAATAAAATATGCCGGTAAAATTAGCAAATAAAACTGAGTTAGGAATAGATATAAAATAAAGTAAATTTTTTAAAAACATAATTAATTGAAAATCAGGTAATTACATAACACCTAAGAATCTTCGCTACTTTTCAGGAAAAATGTAACGCAGGCTGTTAGCCTGCGCGCGTAAATGAGTTTAGTGTTGGAATAAAGCTAGAATTTCCTCAAAATGAGCGAAGAACCACACCTAATTCCCAATTATTCATTCCTAATTCCTTATCAGCTATGATTTTCAAAAGGCTTGACAGCTTGTTTTTGGGAATGATATTCCATTAATTTTCACAAGTCATTGATAATCAGATACTTGTAATTTAATTTCGGTTCTTCACCACTTTTCAGGAGCGAAAATCTTTTTTCTGAAATTTATCAATTTCAGTGATTCTGAGCGAAGCGAAGAATCTGAAACTCTTGATAATCAGCGCTTTAGATTCTTCACTTCGTTCAGAATCACTGAAAAGCGAGAGCTTTTCAGAATTCAATGGAATTCCCAAAGGCAATTCCTGAAAAGTGGTGAAGAT
>JALONJ010000688.1 GCA_025455045.1 Microscillaceae bacterium
TGAAATTATAATTTGTTGATTTTCAATTAATTACAGAAATATTTTAAGACATAGCAATTTAACAAAGTTCCACGCAGGATGACGACTTGGGGGGATTTTGGATTGTTTTTTTAAAAATTTAATTTTTTGTACTTTTTTAATATATTTCAAAATATTCACGTTAAAATAAAATGAAATTTTATAACTAATTGATTATCAGTTAGTTATATTATTTTGGTTCTTTGGCCATTTTGAGGAAATTCTGGTTTTATTCTAAGAAACTGTTTTAAACAATACTACGGATAGTTTTTTGTAAGTAATTGATAATCAACCAGTTATGATATTTCAAATATTTTTTTATAACTAGCTGATTATCAAGCACTTAGCAAACAACTCAGAAAAGAACCCCCTCCGGGGCAGGGGGCTTAGAAACCAGAAACTGTCCGAACTATTGTTAAAATCATTTTGAGCGATTCTTTTAAAATTTGGGTTTACAAGATTTTATTTTTTAAAAATAATTAATTTGTTGTTATTAAAAGTATTGTAACTATCTGTTTATCAGGTACTTATATAAATTTTATTTGCAAAAGCTAGTTCAAAAATAAACCATTTAACCACAAAGAACACAAAGAAAATACCCACAAAGTTCACCAAGACCTTTGTGTTTCTTTGTGATTACCTTTGTGAACTTTGTGGTAAATCTGACAACATTAGTTGTAAGTAATTGATAATCAGGTACTTATTGTAAAGACGGAAAGTAAAATTTATTTTAAGTGTTTTCATCAATGTTCCCATTTTATATAAAATCAATGATACAGCTTTTGCGAAATAAATATCATATAAATAATTGATTATCAGTTACTTAAACACAATTTAATAACGACAAATTAATTGCCTGACTATCAAATATTTGCCCATATAAAGGTAGTTTTGAACGCTGATTACGCAGATTGTTAGGATGATTATGATAAAAAATCTGGGTAAGCTTGAAAATCATAAAAATCTGCATTCTCATAAAATTATTGATTAATCCTATTTTAAAACAGCTTCTAAGCCTAAATTCATTTGCGCGAGCAGGCAGAACAGCCTGCGTTACAATTTTCCTGAAAGTGCTGAAGAATCTTGAAAATCATATAAGTACCTGATAATCAAATACTTATATTTTTAAAAATAGATAGATTTCTTAATTCTTAAAATCCGCTAATTTTTTTCTCTTGAATAGCCCGGCGCGACATCTGGGCGCAAGCTCTTACCATATAAACCAATGGGGCAAATCGCTCATCTTTGGTAAAACCTTGATGATAGCGATAGTAAATTTGTTGTACGACCACCCCCAATTTGAACAAGGCAAAGGCATAATAATAAATCAAATGCTCGATTTTTTGCCCTACTTGAGTTTCATAAAGCTCCACCATTTCTTGTCTGGTCAAAGCTCCGTCAAGGACTTGAATCCCAAAATTGCGCAATTCGGGCGGGTCGTTGGCTTCGCTCATATAGCTCAACACAATGCCAAAATCAGTAAAAGGGTCGCCGATAGTTGACATTTCCCAGTCTAATACAGCTTTGATTTGGGTTATATCATTGGCATCTAAAATCACATTATCATATTTGTAATCATTGTGAATAAAAGTCGGTGGCGGCGAGGTGGGCATATTTTCGGCGAGCCACTTCATCGCAAAATCCATATCGGGCAGGTCTTCGGTGCGGGCATTGTGGTAGCGTTTGCTCCAGCCCTCTACTTGGCGTTGCAAATAGCCCTCGGGCTTGCCCAATTGCCCTAAACCCGTTTTTTCAATGTCCAATTGATGCAACTGCGCCAGATTGATAATCAAATTTTCGTTCAATTGGCGCATTGTATCGGGCGAAAAGTCAAGTTTTTGATTGGCACGCAAAATCACCCCTTGTACTCTTTCCATAACATAAAAAGGCGCACCGATAATGGCTGTGTCCTCCGTATAAATCAATGGTTTGGGGGTTTTGGAATATATAGGGTACATCAACGACAATACCTTGTACTCGCGCCCCATATCGTGTCCTTTGGCAATGTGTTCGGCTCCTCGGGGCGGGCGGCGCAAGACCAATTCCAAATCGCCGAGCCTTAGCAAATAAGTCAAATTGGAATAGCCACTCGGAAATTGCAACACCTCCAGTTGAGCTTCGGGGCGTTCTAGTTTTTCGCGTAAAAAATTTTGTAAATTATTCAACTCCAACTCTTCGCCGGAGCGTATGGGGCGGGCTTGGTCAATATTCATTGATTTAAAAATTACAAATGATTTAATAAATAATGCAAAAATGCTGAGAAAGTTTGCGCAAGTTAAATAAAATAACGTGAATATTTTTGCAATCAATTGATAATGAGCCAGTTATGATGCAAAAATACACTCTTTTTGACAAACCATCAATTGTTTTAAAAATAAAATTGTTATATAAAATACTGACAATCAATTAGTTAGCTAAATAAATTAAATCAATAAAAATAACCCAACTACGTCATCCTGCGTGGAACTTTGTGGACTTTTTGAGCCTTTAAATAAATCATAAGTCATTGATTTTAAATTGATTATAGAAAAATCCTAAGAAATAGCAATTCAACAAAGTTCCTTACAGGATGACGCACGGGGGAGTCTTTTTGGAATTT
>JALONJ010000242.1 GCA_025455045.1 Microscillaceae bacterium
CCAAGCAAAATGAATATTTTGCGAAGGTAGCGAGCGAAGCTCTGAAGAATCTAAAGCGTTGATTATCAAGAGTTTCAGATTCTTCGCTTCGCTCAGAATGACTGAAATTGATAAATTTCAGAAAAAAAATTCTCATTCCTGAAAAGTGGTGAAGAACCATTTTTTAGGCAGTGTTGTTGTCTATCAATCCAAACTCAAAATTACCCTCGACAATTCAAACTATTGAAATATGCCATTAAAAAAAATAATGCGACTTTTTTTGCTAACTTGCTTACTCGTGGACTTTTATAGGCTGACTGCGCAAACGACTCGAGAACCGGCAGACGAGCGCGTGCGCCCTCAACCCAAACTCAATTACTTGGATAGTCTTGATTTACAGGCAATTGTTTTGCACAATCATCTTCCGCAGGATTCTACGGTATATCAAGTATTTGCCCGCAATAGCCCCAATTGGCAAAAAATGCTAGTCGTAGCCGATTGGACAGGCAGTATGTACCCTTATGGAATGCAAGTATTGACGTGGATTAAGCAAAATTTGCCACAAAAAACAAAATTTAAGAAATTTGTTTTTTTTAACGATGGCGACAACAAAAAACTGGGCGAAAAAGTAATAGGGGCAACGGGTGGATTTTATGCCACTGATAGTCAGGACTTTAATCAAATTATTCAGGTGATGTTGCAAGCCCAAAAAGGTGGGCAAGGTGGCGATGGCTCAGAAAATGATTTGGAAGCTTTGCTGTTTGGGCAACAAATTTGCAAGGATTGTGAGGATATTATTTTGTTGGCAGATGCTGAGTCGATGGTGCGCGATTTGCTTTTATTGCCCCAATTGGCTAAGCAGATAAAAGAAAATCACCAAAAATTGCACATCATTTTGTGTGGGAAAATCAACAATGCTCTAGCCGATTATTTACAAATTGCCCAAGCCACCCACGCTTCGGTACATACGCTTACCGACGATTTGTTTGATTTACAAATACTTGATTATGAGGGGGTTATCCGGCTTTATCGCCGTTTAATACCTCCCCGAAAAGCTATAAAAAAACGTACAAACTAAATACTTTAAATGAGCAAAAAGAAATTTACCCTTTCCCAAAGAATAAAATACCGATTTGACAACCTAATGACCGGCGGCTTGGTGCCTTTGGTGAGTATTTTGCTCACTTTTGCCGTGATTCTCACTTTTTTGTTCACCTTGGTTGTGGTGGCTATTAGTTTGCACCCAATCGAGATTCAGGAAAACTTTTCTTTTCCTGAGGCTTTTTGGCAAACTTTGATGCACGTCATTGACCAAGGAACGATTACCGGCGAGTCGGGCTGGGGCTACCGCGTGGTAATGCTCATTCCTACGGTTTTGGGGCTATTGACGGTAGCTACTTTGGTGGCTTTGATTACTACTCAGGTCAATAATATTTTGATTGATCTCCGCAAAGGACGTTCTATCGTGGTAGAAGAAGGGCATATTGTAATTTTGGGCTGGTCATCTAAAATTTTCCCAATTATCCGCGAATTGATTAAGGCAAATGCCAATCAAAAACGCTCAAGAATTGTGGTTTTGGCTGACCGCGACAAGGTAGAAATGGAAGATGAAATTGCCGAAAAAATCACCGAAACCGGACGAACCAAGATTATTTGCCGTACCGGAAATCCCATTGATTTGGACGATTTGGAAATTGTCAATCCCCACGATGCCAAATCTATTATCATAGTTTCGCCCGATGATGGTGGCTCTGATGCCCAAAACGTAAAATCAATTCTTGCCATTGTCAATCACCCCAATCGCAAAAAAGACTGGTATCATATCGTCGCCGAAATCAACACCGACAACAACAAAGAAGTAGCCAATATCATCGGTGGCGATGAGCTTACTTTGGTAATCTCAAGCGAAATCATTGCGCGGATTGCGGTTCAAACCTGCCTCCAATCGGGTTTGAGTGCCGTTTATAACAAAATACTAGACTTTGCTTATGTAGAAATTTATTTTCATCAAGTGCCTGATTTTCAAGGACTTACTTTCAAAGATGCTTTGTTGGCTTACGAAAATTTGAGTGTCATAGGTATTCAGCGCGTCAATGGCTTAGTGATGGTAAACCCCAAAATGACCACCAAAATCAAAGAAGGCGATAAAATTATTTTGATTGCCGAAGACGACCACGTTTTGCCCGCCCCTGATTTGTTGAACCCCAAACCTATACAAGAGGACTTAATCATCAACGATGCCCCCAGTTTGGCAAATACCCCGCGTAGGGTATTGGTATTGGGTTGGAATATGCAAGGCTCAACCATTATCAAGCAAATGAATGACTATGTAGTAGCCGGTTCGGAGGTGTGCATTGCCGCCGAAAAAACCGCCGATATTGAAGCCCAAATCAATTTGTTATTGCCGCTCAACCGATTGAGTATTTCTTACCAAGAAGTAGATATTGCCAATCGTAAAGCCCTCAATCAATTGAATGTACCCGATTATACCAATGTTATGATTTTGAGCTACTCCGACCGTATGCCTTTGCAAGAGGCTGATGCGGTTACATTGGTTACGCTGATGCACCTGCGCGATATTAAACAACAGAAAAAAGCCAATTTTACGATTGTGAGTGAAATGCTCGATATCAAAAATCGAACTTTGGCAGAAATAGCCCGCCCCGATGACTTCATCATCAGCGACCACGTAATCAGTTTGGTAATTTCGCAACTAGCTGAAAATAAGGAACTTAATCTAGTATTTGATGAATTGTTTGATGCGCAAGGGGCAGAGTTTTATCTCAAACCGGCATCAATGTATGTAGAGTTGAATACAGATGTCAATTTTTGGACGGTGGCGGAGTCTGCCTCACGGCGCAAAGAAACGGCGGTTGGCTATCGCCTCAAAGAATTTGCCAGCGACCCTAAACGGCACTACGGCGTGGTTCTCAATCCTCCCAAAAACAATTTGATAAAATTTGGAGCCGAAGACAAAATCATCGTCATCGCTGAAGACCTGTAGAAATCTGTGAATTTTCGAATTTGCGAAATTTCAAATTTTTAAATTCTTAAGAACAAGAAAAAAATAATGTAAATAATATTTTTTGGTAACATATTGATTTTCAGGTAATTACAAAATTATTCATTTTACATTATTCACTATTCATTCCTTATCAACTTTGGCAAAGTTTAAAACTTTGCCGAATCTTGAGTTTTTAAATCTCGAGAGCCTAAATTGTGAGGATTGTTTAGAGAAATAATTGAAAATGTCGGCTAATCGCTCATAAAACTAAAACCGGCAATTGTCCCCAAAATAACCAAAGTAACAAATGCCAGCCCAATAGACATATACAAAACCAATTTGATATAACCGGCTACTACTTTGGCTGATTGATATTTTTGCTCACCCGCCCGGATGTGATAATCGGTAATGCTATGGATTGGCTCAATAATGCTTTGAAACATCTCTACACTTTGCCCCAAAAAGATGGCTTGCGCTTGTTTTTTGTCGGTAATTCGACTTAGTTGAATTACCTGCCTCTCCAAGCCACGGTATTTTACAATCTGATTGCGATATTTCAAAAGGTTATTTTCGGATTCGCGCGCGCTGTATATTTCCGAATACACCACCACCAAAGAGTCAATTTGTCGATAATTACGATTGATATTACCCTCAATACTTTGGTACTCGATTCCACTACTTGAGGCAATGTGTTGCTCAACATACAAACGGTTTTGGTACAGCTTTTCGGCAATTTTGGCAGACTCGACCGCCGGAATCAAATTGTCTTTGGCTTGGTCGGAAATATAAATAATTCGATTGAGTCCGGCAGCCCCGACCAACCCTACCGTTACAATAATAATGATTAAGATAGTGTAAGAAGTAATTATCGAAGTACGATTTTTGAGCTTGGGAAAAAATTTAGCCATAGACTTCGCTAAGTATTTTAAAATGAAAAATTACCAAAATTATGATTCAAACATTGATTGTCAAATCTTTAGCCATTCGCGCAAGGCTCAGGCTAAGTAAAATAATTATTTTATAAATTCCTGACTATCAATGAGTTGAAAACAACAACTATTTTGGCTTTGTAAAATTAAACTTCAAAACAGATATAACAAACAATCTCTCATTATCTTTGCTATTACATTGGTTTACTAAGTTGTGTAATTTGCCTTTAAAGAGACGCTAATGCAAATTAGTTTTCATAAACAATTGATTATTAAATACTTAACTATTTCTATGGTTTTTTCAATTTTCGCCCCAAAATTAATTTTAACAATTGATTTATAAGCAAATGTGGATTTTGGTTTTAAAATTGTAGAGTTTTTGAAAGTTTATTTGCAATAAGTTATCCGGCAACTTTTTTGACAAAACACAAACTAAGTAATCAAGAACTGGAAAGTTCTTGGCACTTTATCATCAAATTATTGCGGGTCTCTAATGATTAAAAAAATACAATCTCTATTGATTGGGCTAAAGTATCTAGCCTTGCTTTTGCTATGCGAACAGGCTTGGGCGCAATCCAATGAAGCCCAACTGCAAAGCAATTGGCAAAATGCAATTTTGTATGCCAAAACCGATCCTGATAAAAGTTTGGTTTATGCCCAAAAAGCCGAAACCTTTGCCCTTACAACCAGCGACTTGCCAATGCAAGCCCAAATTGCCACTTTGATAGGTAATATTTATGGTTTAAACCAAAACCGCCCCGACAAAGCCGCCGAATACCACCGCCACGCTTTTGAGATTTATAAAAACTTGTTTGACCAAAAAAGCCTCAAAGGCAAGGTATTGTATGATTTTTTCTTGGAGAATGTAAGCCCGATTTATCAGCTCATTTCCGAGGAAAACTACCACCGCCGCCGCCGCGACAAACTCGCCATTCGCAAGTATCAGGAATTATACACCGAGTTGAGCCACTTTTTTTTGGAAAATGAAGTAAAACTAGCCAAAGAAGCCCCCCAAGAAGCCCAAAGGGTAAGTTTTGAAGCCAAAAAAGAAAATATCAAAAACGAGCGCAAAAGTGTAGATAATGAGGCTGAGATACTCAGTGAAGATATTAAAAACTATCGCGCTTTGAGCCAAGAGCAAAAAAAACTATATGATGATTATATCACTCAACTTGAGCAAAAACTTGCTCAACAAGGTGTAGATGTCAAAGACCTCAAAGCCCAATTTATCAAAGAAAATAATCGGATTCGCTCTAGAGTCAATCAATTGAATCTTACTTTGATGCAAAAGGACTCACTGAGGTATCAAGATTCATTACTAGCCCAACAAAAACTCCGCTTGATAGCCATTGAGCAAAGGCTTAAAGAAAACAAACACGAAGTTGATACTGCCATTTATCGGCGCAATTTGCTGATTTTTGCTTTGTTGGGTATCATTTCGGCAATTGCAGCATTTTTGTTTTATCGCTACGCCCGCACTATCCAAAAACAAAAAAATCAGATTAGCGAACAAAATCAAGAACTAGCCCAGCGCAATGAGGAAATTCAAGCCCAGAAAGAGCATATTTTACAAACCACCGCCCAACTCGAGGAGTCATACCACAAAATCACCGACAATATACACTATACCCAAACCATTCAGCAGGCTATTTTGCCCCATAGCTCGGTTTTGGAAAAGGCTTTTCAAGAGCATTTTGTATTGTTTTTGCCCAAAGACATTGTTTCGGGCGATTTTTATTGGTTTCACCAATCAGCCAATGCGCAGTTTGTGGCAGTGGTAGATTGTACCGGACACGGGGTTTCGGGCGGGTTTATGTCGATGTTGGGTTATATGCTTTTGAACCGGATCATTACCGAAAACGGCAATCACGATTTGGCTGGCATCTTGCAGGAGATGGACTTGGCAATTCAAGATATTTTGCAACAAAATGTAACCAACAATACCGATGGAATGGCTATTTCGCTTTGTAAAATAGAAGCCTTAGCCAATACCCAAAAGCGAATCCAGTTTGTAGGCTCAAAACAAAGCCTATGGTATGCCCAACTTGCTGACAATCAATTGATTGAGTTGAAAGGGGATAGGTATTTTATTGGCGGAGATTATCGCCAAAATCATTTGTTTAGTGTGCAAGAATTTTATCTCAAAACCGGTGATTTGCTCTACCTTACTACCGATGGTTTGATTGACCAAAACAACCCCGCCCGCAAAAAATTTACCCGCAATCGCCTCCACAAACTCCTAGACGAAGTCAAAGACAAAGACTTGGCTACCCAAAAGAAAATCATTCATTTGCACCTCAATCAACACCAAGCCGGTTCGGAGCAAAGAGATGATATTACGATTTGGGGTTTGAAGTTATGATAGATTGAGTATTTTGATTTTTTCAAAATATAAAGAAGATTAATTTTTGTATGCTTTTGAAATTATTGAAATAAAAACTATTATATAATCTATTGATAATCTTTGACTTTTGACAAATTGAATGTATCACAGCCTAAAGGCTGGGTTACAATTTTTATAACTCATTGATAATCAGATAGTTATAAAAAAATCGTTTACCCACATTTTTAACTCTTTGACCACGTCCGCCTTTGGAGGATAGTCAATATTTTATAAATCACGAGTCAATCCCGTTTTATTTCAAATATAGCTCTACCAATTTTTCGGCACAACGCTCGCCGTCCATTGCCGCCGACATAATCCCTCCGGCATAGCCTGCACCTTCGCCGCAAGGAAAAAAACGCTTGATTTGTAAATGCTCCAAAGTTTCTTTGTTTCTAGGAATCCTGACCGGCGAGGAGGTACGGCTCTCCACCCCCACTATTTGGGCTTCGTTGGTCAAATAACCGCGCATTTTTTTGCCAAAATCTTTGAAACCTTCGCGCAAAGTGTAAGCAATAAATTGGGGCAATACTTCATCGAGCGATACGGAAGTCAAACCGGGTTGATACGAGCATTTCAATAAATTTTGCGAGGTTTTCTTTTGCACAAAATCCATCATCAGTTGGGCGGGGGCATTTTGTGAGTTTCCGGCTATTTGACAAGCTTTTTGCTCTATTTGTTTTTGCAATTCCAGCCCTGCCAAAGCTCCAAATTGTTTAAAAGCTTGAATATCAGCCTCCTCAACCGAAACTACAATGCCCGAATTGGCAAACTCGGAGTTGCGGCGCGAAGGCGACATTCCATTTACCACTACCTCGCCCGGGGCGGTTGCCGCCGGAACAATAAACCCGCCCGGACACATACAAAACGAAAATACGCCCCTTGATTTGCCTTGATGCGCAATTTGGCTCACCAAGCTATATGCCGAAGCCGGTAAATACGCCCCTCGGTCTTCGCAGTGATATTGGACTTTATCAATTACCTTTTGCTGATGTTCAATCCGAACTCCCAACGCAAAAGGCTTAAATTCAATCAAAATTTGTCGATGTGCCAACAATTCAAAAATATCGCGGGCAGAGTGCCCCGTTGCCAAAATAACCCCAATTCCTTCAATTTTATCACCTTTTTGAGTAACTACGCCCTTTATTTCTTGATTGGCAATGATGAAATCCTGCACTTTGGTCTCGAACAACACTTCGCCACCGGCTTGCAAAATACTTTCGCGCAAGTTTTGGACAATTTGGGGGAGTTTGTTAGTGCCGATGTGGGGGTGCGCATCTACCAAGATGTCCTCTACTGCCCCGTGCGCCACCAAAATCTCTAAAACTCGCCGAATATCGCCCCGCTTTTTGGAGCGTGTGTAGAGTTTGCCGTCTGAGTAAGTACCGGCTCCACCCTCGCCAAAACAATAATTGGATTCAGGATTGACCAAATGCTCTTTGTTGATTGCCGCCAAATCGCGCCTCCGACTGCGCACGTCTTTGCCCCGCTCAAGCACAATCGGTTTGATGCCCAACTCAATCAAGCGCAAAGCGGCAAACATACCCGCCGGACCTGCCCCCACAACAATCGCCGGTGGGCAATGATGAACATTGGGGTAGTCTTTTTGAAATTCAATGAGGGGCGTAATCGGTTCATTGATAAATACTTCGGCTTTTACATTCACCTTGATTTGTTTGCTACGCGCATCAATTGAACGGCGAATTTGTCGGATGAAAGGGGTATCGCTTGCCCCGATTTGTAGCAATTGGCGAATATAATTTTGGAAGTTTTGTCCGTCGAGGGCGGTTTCGGGAGGAAGTATCAAATCGAGTTCTTTTTTCATAAGAAGATGTAAGGGATTTAGCCTCAAAATCATTGCAAAGATAAAAAAAGACCGGGAATTGCGATTGTTTTAAAGTATTATTAGAAAAGTACAATTTTTACTTATAACTGTAAACAGCTTATTTTAAAAAATAAAGATTGAGTGTTTTTTAAATATTGTTAATCAAGCATTTAAAATATTTTTTTTAACAAGTCAAATAATTGTCAGCCCACTTTTGGCAAGGATAGACAATTATTTGATTGTTAAAATATAAAAATAATGCAATTTAGCTTCATAAATATTTAATAATTTCTTTCAAAAAAGTTTAGTTTTAATTGTTCTATTTTTATTCAATTGTTTGATTTTCAGGTACTTAATATGATTTTTCGGTTCTATTCGACAAGGGTATAGAAAATTGAAAAATTCTGCAAACTATTGTTTAGATGCGTTGATAGGAATGATTGCCATTGTGAGGCGACTGATATTGACCAACTTACCTTCTTCATTGGTGATTTTGATTTCCCAAACTTGGGTAGTTTTGCCAATGTGCAAGGCAGTAGCCCGCCCATATACCCAGCCCTCGCGTACCGCCCGAATGTGATTGGAGTTAATATCCAAACCGACACAACGATATTGGCTTACATCAACCGAAAAAGCCGCACCAATACTTCCCAAAGTTTCGGCAAGGGTTACATAAGCTCCCCCGTGAACAATGCCATAAGGCTGTACTACTTTGGCACTCACCGGCATCTTGCCCACCAAATAGTCTTCGCCCACTTCGGTAATCTCAATACCCAAAAAACCCGCCATTGTATTGTGAGAGGTTTGATTCAAAAACTCAATTGAGGCATTTTTTAACATATAAATCAAGATTAAATGAATGTGAATATTTAAAAATTTGCGATTGGGAGGCTTCTAGTAATGAGTTAATCCGCCAGAGGCGGATAAGTTGCAATACACTGATTATCAGCCAGAGGCAGGCATGGTCAATTAGTTATATAAATTAACGTGAATATTTTGAGAAATATTGAAAAAGTACAAAAAATAAATCTTTAAAAAACAATCTAAAATCCCCCCAAGTCGTCATCCTGCGTGGAA
>JALONJ010000243.1 GCA_025455045.1 Microscillaceae bacterium
CAATTTTATTTTTGAAACAATTGATTGTTTGTCAAAAAGAGTGCATTTTTGCATCATAACTAGCTCATTATCAATTGATTGCAAAAATATTCACGTTAAATTAACCCATTGATTCAAAAATCATCAAGTATGCGAATTGGGATTGATATAGGTCGGGTAATCATTGCGGGCGATACCGATGCGCCCAATTTGTTTTTTAGTCAGCATTATTTGCAAGCTCCGGCAGTAGAAGGGGCAATCGCGGCTATCCAAAAACTGGCTGAGGTATATGAACCCGAAAATATTTTTTTGGTTTCCAAATGTGGCGAAACTACCGAGCAAAGAACAATGGCTTGGTTGGAAGCGCAAGATTTTTTCAAATTGACCGGCATTGCCGTCGAGAACGTATATTTTTGCCGAGAACGTGCCGAAAAACGCTTGATTTGTGAGGACTTAGACATCAAAGTTTTCATTGATGACCGCTTTACGGTGTTGCAACACCTCGACAAGCTCCAAAAACTCTTTTTATTCAATCCTATTGCCCCAGAATTGGCAAAATACGATAAGTGGTTGCTACCTCCCAAAAAGCATATTCGAGTGGTAGAAAATTGGTCAGAAATTCTTTTTTACCTTACTTAGAATTTTTAGCAAAAAAATAATAATTTTACAGGATATTTTTGAATTAAATCAAGATTAAATACCTTGTTATGAACTCTACTACTGACACCCTGCCCGGCGATGTGCGCATCGAGATTGAAAACGGAGTAATGATAGTACGCCCACAACACACTGATAATCAACTCATTACTCTTAAAAATTGGCTTGATACCCACCACGATTTTATTGAGCAAAACTTGACTCAATATGGAGCTATTTTGTTTAGAGGATTTCAAGTCAATCAGCCGATTGACTTTGAGCAGGTGGCTTTAGGTATTGATAAAGAACTGAAAAACAACTACTTAGGCACTTCGCCCCGCAATGCCAAAACCGATTATGTGTTTTCGGCGAGCGAATTGCCGCCCTACTATCCCATTCCTCAGCATTGCGAAATGAGTTTTTTGCCTGACCCACCACGCAAAATTTTCTTTTATTGCCAAGTTGCCCCCCAACAAGGGGGCGAGACTCCGATTGTCGATTTTCAAAAAGTATATGACCAAATGAATCCGGCGATTCGTTCCGAGTTTGAGAAAAAAGGCATTAAAATTATTCGCAATTACAATGGTCCCAACACCAAATCGGGCTTTGATTTTTGGAAACTCAAACGCTGGGACGAAATGTTTATGACTACCGACCGCCAAAAAGCTACCGAAATATGCCAAGCCAATCATTTTCAATACACTTGGCAAGCCAATGACCGCTTGCGGCTTATCAGCGAACAACCGGCAGTACGCTTACACCCCAAAACCCAACAAAAAATTTGGTTTAATCACAGTCAAGTGTTTCACTTAGCTGCCGCCGCCATTGAGTACAACAAGATTGCCAATTACCAAAAAACTTGGCGGTCGCGTTTTTATGCAACTTTGACCAATGTGATGACTTTTTTGAAAAAAAATTTGCAAAAAACCGAAAATCAAGCCTTGCATTGTACTTTTTTGGACGATAGCGAAATCCCCACCCGCTATATGCAGCACGTGGAAGATATGATTTGGCAAAATATGTATTTTGTGCAGTGGCAAAAAGGTGATGTAATCGCGCTGGATAATTTTCGAGTCGCCCACGGGCGTATGCCTTATACCGGCGAGCGCGAAATACTGGTAGCTTGGACTTCTTAAGGAATTTGGTGAAATGATAAGGAGCTAGAATTGAGGAGTGAGGAGCGAGAATGGACGAATGAGGAGTATCATTGATATGATTTAAAATTAGGATTGGGTGAAAAAACTTAAAATAAATTTCACTTTCTATCTTGGTAATAAGTGCTTGACTATCAATTACTTATAATTAGCATCATTTAGTTTACCACAAAGTTCACTATTTAGACACCAAGCAACCCAAAGTTCTTCGGGTATTTTGTGGGCATTTTCTCGGTGTTCTTGGTGTTTAAATGGTGTATTTTTGAGTTGGTTTTTGCAAATAAAATTTATATAAGTATTTGATTTACAGATATTTATATCACTTTTAATAACTACAAATCAAATCCAAAATCAACAATCCGAAATCAACAATTGCATTGGTAACAAAACCCCAACAAAAAAAGCATTGCACCAATTGGCACAATGCTTTAGCTTAAAACTTCAAATGTAGTATTTTTAGGCTTCGGCGGTGATAGGCTCAACCGATACAAACGAACGGTTGTATTTGCCTTTTTTGAATTGAACCACGCCTTCAGTCAAAGCAAATAATGTGTGGTCTTTGCCTAAGCCCACATTTTTGCCGGGGTGATGTTTGGTTCCGCGTTGGCGCACAATGATATTACCGGCTTTGGCAACTTGCCCGCCGAAAACTTTTACGCCCAAGCGTTTACTTTCGGATTCTCGACCATTGCGCGAGCTACCCGCTCCTTTCTTATGTGCCATAGTATTTTAAAACTTTAATATTTTTAATAATAATTGACTATTTTTTTCAATGAGGCATATTGATTGATTTGAATTATCAAATATCCTTTACGCACTCATCACTTTACTTCACTAAGCGATTTCTTCTATCAATACTTTGGTAAATTGTTGGCGATGACCGTTTTGTTTTTGGTAACCTTTGCGGCGTTTTTTCTTGAACACGATTACTTTATCGCCTTTTACGTGTTCCAACACTTTGCCCGATACTTTTACGCCGTTTACAGTAGGTGCGCCTACTTGCACACTGCCTTCATTATCAACCAATAATACTTGGTCAAAGCTAATTTCACTACCTTCTTCGGCTTGTAAACGGTGGGTATAGATAAATTTATTTTTTTCAACTTTAAATTGTTGTCCGGCTATCTCGACAATTGCGTACATTTGGAATTTCTTATTTAGGTACAAAAATTGGAGTGCAAATGTAGGGGTTATTTATTGAATACCCAAAATATATTCGAAAATAAATTTTGAAGTGTTTGTCGAGAGATAGTTTTTGGGATAAAAAATAAAAAAATTTGGGTACGATTTTAGTTTAATCAAATTGGTTTGGGTTTCCTACCTCAAAATAGGGTGTATTTCAAATTTACGTTGTAAGACCTCACCCCTACACTCTCCTCTGAGAGAGGGAATCTAGGGAATAAATTTGAAATGCACCCTCAAAATATTAACTTTACAATTGTTTTATCATATTTACATAAATATCTGATTATCAAGTAGTTACTAATTATTGGGTTATTATCGCTTTTTTATAATTATTGATTTATTGCTAAATTATGATTGAATTTGTAGTTCATTGATTATCAAGTAGTTGGTTATTTTTCTATTATTTAAGATAATTTCCTGATTATCAATGATTTAAAGATAAATACATCAACAATAACCTTCAGTTTATTGATTAAGCATTTAAAAATATATGGCAGAAAATAGCTTGGGCATCAATTTTCACTCCATTAGAAACCGAATTGCGCTTAGTTTTGGGCTTATCATTGTGGCTTTTACTATTTTGGCGGGAATTACGGCTTGGCAAGAGTCGGAGATTTTGCGCACCAAAGACCAATTGAGCGAAAATTTGCGCATTATTCAAATCAATGTGAGTGAGTTGCAAAATGCCGTTCAACAGACCAACTTGGCTTTGCAAAATCACTTGCTCAGTCGCAATCTTGAAAATGATGTATTGCGCAACCGAATATGGCAAAATCAAATCAATCCGGTGTTGGATACTTTGGATAATCACAAAAAAAAGTGGACTTCCGAAGATATGAAAGTGCGCTATGTAACCTTGGTAATGAGCCTCAAAAAACTCCGTAATTTGCAAGATGAAGTTGCCAAACTCATTATTCAAGGAGCTGGAAATCAATTACTTAGCTCCGAAGACAGGCAGTTTGCTCAAGCCATCAACCCCAAAGTTGTATTCGAAGAAAAAATCCTAGAACTGATTGATACAATCAACAATCAATTTACAAATTTTCAAAATTTGCAAAAAAAATCGTGGCAAGACCAAATGAGTTTGAGCCAAAAACGCTACAGTTTTTATTGGTGGATTGAAGTTGTGCTTACGATTAGTTTGTTTTTTGGGATTATAATTTTGGCATATCTCCTGCGTAGCTTGCTGGCGCGCCGAATGCGAAAAATTCAAGATTACATTGCGGCTTTCAACCGAGGCGAAGTTCCCAAAAGCACCCAAAAAAGCCAAGATGAAGTGGGTGTGATAATCACCGAACTAGAAGACTTGGGGGCTAACTTATTGAAAATCAAGGACTTTGCTAATACTGTAGGCAAGGGCGAATTTGACAAAGATATTGAAATTTTTAACCGACAAGGCGAACTCGGACAAGCCATTGCCGAAATGCACGATGGTTTGATAAACATTGCCGTCCGCGACCGCCAACGCAACTGGACCAATGAAGGTATTGCTTTATTTGGCGAGCTTTTGCGCGAATACAACGATATTCAGGCTTTGTATGATGAGCTGATTGCCAATTTGGTCAAATACATTATGGCAAACCAAGGGGGAATCTTTATTTTGGAAGACCTCGACCCCAAAAATCCGGTTTTAGACCTCAAATCGGTCTATGCCTACGACCGCAAGCGGTTTGTAGAGCGCACCATTCGCCCCGGACAGGGTTTGATTGGGCAGGCTTGGCTCGAAAAAGATGTAATTTATTTAGAAAATGCCGCCGAAGCGTATATTCAAATATCTTCGGGCTTGGGCAAGGCAAACCCGCGCAGCTTGCTCATTGTGCCAATGATTAGCAGTGATTCAATTGTATTGGGAGCTTTGGAATTGGCTTCTTTCAAAGTTTTTGAAACCCACGAGATAGAATTTGTCAAGCGGGTGGGTGAGATGATTGTATCTGCTATTTCATCTATCAAAAACAATCAGAAAAATCGGATTTTGCTCGAGGAAGCCCAAAAAGCCACCGAGCAGTTGCGGATTCAAGAACAAGAAATGCGACAAAACCTTGAGCAACTCCTGCAAGCCCAAGCCGATATGACCCAAAACCAAGCCGAACTCATTGGGCAAACCCAAGCCATAGAAACGACTTTGGCAACCGTAGAGTTTGATGTAAATGATATGATTCTCAATGCCAACGACATTTTTTTAGATGCTATTCGGTATGGACTGGGCGAAGTAATGGGGCAACCCTACCGAATGTTTGTCGATGAGGAAGAATTTGGCTTATTTGACTATCAAAAGTTTTGGCAAAGCCTGCGCGAAGGCACGCCCCAACAACGCGAAATCAAAGTCTTGAGCAAAGATGGCAGCGAAGTGTGGTACAATGCCACTTTTACGCCTATCAAAGACAATAACAACCGCGTGTATAAAATCATCAAATTGGGGATTGAAACCACCGAACAAAAAAATCTGAGTTTTGCCTATCAAAAACAATTTGAGGCAATTCATAAATCCAATGCCGTGATTGAGTTTACTTTACAAGGCAATGTATTGGATGCCAATGAGCTGTATTTAAGAAAAATGGGCTATAAATTAGATGAAATTCGGGGCAAAAACCATCATTTGTTTGTAGCCGAAGCTGAACGCAACACCGTCGACTACCTCAATTTTTGGAGTAAGTTGGTAGAGGGTGAGTACATCAGTGGCGTATTTAAAAGAGTAGGCAAAAACGGGCAAGAGGTTTGGTGGCGTGGTAGCTATAATGTAATTACCGATACCGAAGACAAGCCTTACAAAATCATCAAATTGGCGCAAGAAATCACCCAAGAAAAAGAATTGGAAAGAATGGCAAGCGAAGCCTACACTGCCATAGAAGAACAAAAAAATCAATTGGAAAACCAAAAGGCTGAGTTGATAGCCCAAAATGCTCAACTTGAATCACAACAAAAGCAGTGGCTGACCAAAGAACGTGAATGGCAAGAAGTTTTGGAGCAATTGAGCAAAAACCCGACTCAGTTTGACAAAAATCAAACCGAAGTTTTGGAACAATATCAGGCAATCAACACAGCTTTGTTGGTAGCTGAATATACCCTCAATGGCACCATTGTCTCGGCAAACGAAAATTTTTTACATATTTTCAAATACCAATTGAATGAATTGATTGGCTTGCCCCACGATGTGCTTACCGAACCACACGAAGCCTTGTCGCCTGATTATCAGCGTTTTTGGGCAGAATTAAGCCAAGGTATATCACAAGTCAAAAATGTAAAACGCCTCACCAAAGATGGGCAAGAGGTTTGGTTGCACTGCACTTATACCCCCATCAAAGACGAGCAAGGCAACTATCATAAAGTGATTCAAATCAGCCTGCCGCCCCAAATTCAAATTTTTTCGCTCTCCAACAAGCGCAACAAAACCAAAGTTGATGAATTGAGTGAGTGAAGTGGTTGGTAGATTCTTGCAATAGTTGGGATAGTTTCTAAGCCTCCTGCCCCGGAGGGGTTCTTTTCCTAATTATTTGCTAAGTGCCTGATAATCAATTAGTTACAAGAAATATTTAAAATAGCATAACTAGCTGATAATCAATTACTTATAAAAAATATCCGAAGTATTGTAAAACATAATCAATTGAAAATCCGCCAAAGGCGAACACGGTCAATAAAATTGCATCTTAACATCTTGGCGCGAAAATCATAAATCTATAGCAGTATTGTAAAATTTTATTTCCCAAGCAAATCCTTCACCCATCTTCAATTGTCAAAAAGAGCGATGACTAGATAATATAAACAATGATTCGATTTATTGATAACATTTTGTTTCGAGTAGGTTTTTTAAGTTCTACCTATTTTCATTGGAAAAATAATCTTTATTTTGATTTTCGACGATTCAAAACCCAAGCCTTAAATCCCAATTTTTTAATTCTTGGTGCGATGAAAGCCGGTACTACCAGCCTTTATCGCTATTTGCGGCAACATCCCGATATTTTTGCATCAGTTTTCAAAGAATCCGGTTATTTTCTAAACCCTAGCGACAATAAATATAGACCATACTACAAATCGCCCAACGAGATTCGGCGACATTTTGATGATACAGCCTTGCTGAAGCGAATGTTGAGAGGGTACACAAATGAAAAAATGATTGGTGAGGCATCGACTCATTATACCAAAGTGCCTGAGTTTGGGGCAGAAGTACCCCAAAAATGCCGGGAGATTAACCCCAATATGAAATTTATCTATTTGTTAAGAAACCCCTTGGATAGAATGATATCGCATTATCTACACGCTTTGCGGGGAGGTTTTGCCTCCGCAAAGTTTAACCAAATCATTCGTGAAGATGACACCTATCATTATTTTAGCCTTTATCATTTTCAAATAGCCAAATATCTAGAGTACTTTGACAAATCGCAGTTTAAGCTGATTATTTTTGAGGAGTTTATCCAAAATCCTATGCCTATTTTACAAGAAATTGCCAATTTTTTTGAAATTTCGCCTTTTGAACCCAAAAATTTAACCCTGCAAATTCATAATGCCTCAGAATTGAAGAATCAAATTGATAAATCGGAAATTCTATTTTCCAAAGAAAATTTTGGGCATTTTAAACAAATTTTTGAAGAGGATACAAATAAATTACTTCAAACATTTCCATTACCACTCTACCAATTTTGGCAGTTTGAGGAAGCCAAATATGTATTACCTTTTTGAATAATGAAAACATTTTTTAGATAAACACTTGATTATCAGTTAATTATATCAAACAAATAGGCAATATTTTTTGAGAAACCTCTTGATATTTGCAAACAAAATTGTATAATTTTTATATTTTATATAAATTAAATAATTATAAAATCAATTATCCGACTGCAATCCAATTGTCTGAAGGGCTTTAAGTATTTGGTAATCAATGGCTTAAAAATATTTTTTAATTTTTTGTTTTAAATTATAATTTTTAAATTTATAAATTACATTTGTATTTTTTTAAGATATATTGCAAATTCCTAATTTAAAAAATATATGTTAGCCAGAGTTGCCAATTGTTTGTACTGGATGGGGCGGTATGTAGAACGCACCGAACATTTAGCCCGTTATTTGAACGTGCAATATTTCTCAACTTTAGATGCCCCAATGAGCCAAAACAAAGATTTTGTATTGCGCTCTATTATGAATATGGCGGGTATTCAGTATGAATTAGACGAACCTATCATCGAGGAAGATGTATTGGTCAAAGTAGCTTTTGATACCGAAAACTCTGCCTCTATCATTGCGGCGGTGAACGCCGGACGCGAAAACGCCCGCAGTATTCGCAGTGTCATCTCTAGCGAGTTATGGGAGAGCATCAACAAATATTACTTGTTTATGCAAAATTATCCTATTGATGTATTCAAAACGCAAGGGTTATATGACTTTTGTATGCAAGTGATTCAACATTGCGCCATTATCAAGTCCACCGTCAATAGTACCCTCATTCACGATGATGTGTATTCTTGTATTATGTTGGGTATTCATCTCGAGCGAGCCAACCAAGTAACCCGCATTTTGAGCAATAAACTATACGATATTGAGTTTTTGACTTTGGGCGAAGAAAATCACCCCATCGAGAACTATCAATACACCATTACGCTCAAAGTATTGCAAGCCTTTGATATGAGTCATCGCTACTACAAAGCCCCACCCACGCGCCAAAGCACTTGTGAGTTTTTGATTGGCAACAAATACTTCACGCGTTCTATCGGCTACAATATGGAGCAAGTCAAAGAAATTTTGAAATCATTGAGTCAAAAGAAAATTGTTGTGCAAGACAGTCTAGAATTTAAAATCGGTAAGTTGGCAAACTATTTCAAATATGTCGAGTATCACGAAATAGCCGACGACTTGCAAGGTTTTTTGCATAGGGCTTTAGATGAAATTTATAAACTTCATACTTTGCTGGAAAAGGAATATATGCAAATATAAAATCGATTGTATTGCTTGGAGAATTAGGAATTAACCATTAGAGTTTATTTAACTCCTTGATTGTCAATGGGTTATATTTTTAAAGTATGAATTATAATACTACTATACAATTCTATTTTCGCGCAAAGACGCTAAGACACAAAGTGCTGATAATCAATAACTTAGTTTCTTTAGCTTCTTAGTGGTTAAAAAAATATACAGTAGTATTAACGTGAATATTTTGAAATATATTAAAAAAGTACAAAAAATTAAATTTTTAAAAAAGCAATCCAAAATCCCCCAAGTCGTCATCCTGCGTGGAACT
>JALONJ010000244.1 GCA_025455045.1 Microscillaceae bacterium
TCATTTTGCTTGGTAATGTTCAGAATCACTGAAAAGCGAGAGCTTTTCAGAATTCAATGGAATTGCCTTCGGCAATTCCTGAAAAGTGGTGAAGAACCACTTATTTTTTTGTACTTTTTTATAGACTGTAAGATAATCTCTTGCCGTTTTGTAAGCAATTGATTATCAATTACTTATAAAAATTGATTTCGTAGATTCCGAAGCCTCTGGCTTTCCTCCCCTAGCTGTTTTAAGCGCACCATAAACTTCACTTGTCAATCATCCCATAACCGATATTTGTAAGTATTTGATTTTCAGTTATTTACCAAATCGGTTGCGGGAAGTCTTATTTGACTTAAAACTCTAATGAATGAAAAGTATCTGACTTTTCCGGCTTTGCCGAGCAGACTTCAAATAGACAAAAGTTCAATTTCTGATAAACCTTGAAAAATAAAAAAAAGCCTTTAGTGCAAACCAAAGGCTTTTTTATAAGTAATTGATTATGAGATAGTTATAAAAAATCAAAATCCATCATCATCCTCTTTTTTGTCTTTTTTGTCTTTATCTTTTTTCTCGGGTTCTTTTTTCACTTCTTCTTTTTTCTCGCTCTTTGGTAGTTCGGCGGCGTTGTAGATTTCGCGGAATTTGGCGATAAAAGCCTCTTTTTTGTCAATTCCGGCAAGTTGTACGGTTTTGGCATCTAAATTTGTATTGAATATTTCATCGGAAGCCAAAGCCGAAAATACGCCGGCATCCCATTCAAAGAAAAACCATACATCGGGGTCCACTTGCAAATAAACTGTATAGGCATCACCGCCCGACACTTTGCGTATCTCAATATAGCCGGTAACATCTGAATCAATTATCTTGTCATAAATACTAAACAAATGCAAAGCCCCTTTGCTATAAAAAGTTTTGTATTCATCATTCCACACCATATCCACTTTGGAGAATATGAGCGGCTTTTTCATTTCTTTTTCGGCACTGATGAGCAAGCTAGGGCGTAGCTCACCTTGCTCGGTAAACTTCTTCAATTCCTTATCGCCGATGTATTCGGCAATTTTTATATTGATAGGGTCTAACTTATTGATAGTTACCGATTTTTCGGGAAATTTGGCTAGAGTAAGTTTTTGCATTTCCAGCACCGGTTTGATAGACAAAGGCATATCAAAAGGCAAAAACAAATCAAAAGTGGCAGTTTTTTCCTTTTCGCTAATGCGGGCTGTTCCACTGGTTTTGAGTTTTGCCGCCAAGGTCGGTTCCCAAAGATTGAGCTTGCCCTCGAGATAAACCGAGCCTTTGGAATCATCATAAATCATCTGTTGCCCGGTCAGTGTTTTGTTATCTCGCTTATCTTGAGGCGAAATTTTAAACTCATTGATTGCCGGATTATAATCCAACACCCCTTTTGCCAAAGCCACATCTACATCTTGGTCAGATTGTTTTTTGGATAAAAAAGTAGTGTATAAATCATACGCCGGTGAAAAATGCAAGCCCGAAACGACTTCATCAGTGCCGATTTTGGTTCGTTCTTCCAAGTTCAGATATACCGAATCACCTTTATCACTTTTATAAGGAATCCAGTTGGCATAGTCGCTTCGGGTACTCAAATCAAGTTTGATTTCGCCATCTAAGGTTAAGTTTCGGCGATTGGCATACATTTTTATCAAACCTTTATACAAAATTCTTGAGGTGATATAAAATTTATCCTTTTCGTCCACCGTACCCTGAGCAAAGGTAAAACGAGGGGCATTTTTGCCTTTTTTGCGAACCTGTTTGTTTTTGTCTCTGCCTTCTTTGTCTTCGGCGGCGGCAACATCGGCGGCAGTAATGAGTGCAAATTTGTCAAACTTGATATTGAAAGTATCTTTTTTGACATTGACAAACTGGTAAGTCGCATCGCCCTCGAAGTCGAGGCGGGAATTGATACGAATATTACCATTAAATAATCGGTGATAGCGATTGAGGGTATCAATCAATACGCGAGCTTCTCTCAATTCTTGCATTTCGGCATCTTTCAAGATGACGGCTTTGCCGCCTTTGGGAACAATACTGGCATCGGCCGAGTTGATATAAGGTATGCCTTCCACTGCCATACTCAGGTTCGGAATATCATAAAATGCTTTATTTGCTCTAAATCGGAGATTTTCTTCATTATAATCTTCACTCCCAAAAATAGTTGAGGTAAAGAAAGTAGTGCTATCCCCTTTCATTGAGATAGTTTGGCGTGCCATATCCCAAGTAGCCTCTTTGATAGAGGTCCGATATTCGGCATAGGGCAATGATAAAGAGGCAAAATCCGAAAATTCATTATCGGGCTTAATATACGAAGTATTACTTTTTAAATCAATATCCACATCGACAAAATTGCCCAATAATACGGCTTTGTTGTTGGCATAAAAAAATCCTCTATCAAATTCATAAGGGTCTCGGGCTTTGGAGTTGATTCTAAACTCTACATTTTTTGCCGTAAATTTATCTACCCCAAATTTGAAAGGTTCTTCACTTACCGAAAGTAGCGTAAAATCTTTGCGAATCAGGTTGCCTTCTCCTCTCAATCCGTCAGTACTAATATCAATATTGCCTCGCAAAGTCATTGGGCTACCTTTGGTAGAATACAGCGTAAAAAGTTTGTCTTTGTAGCGTTGTTCAAAAGCTCCGGTAGCCAAGGTATTGCGAGAGTTTTCGAGCCGTTCAATTTCATCTTTGTTGCCAATCATCATTTTATCGTCCATTGCAATCCAACGCAATTGGGCGGTTTTGCCCGATACATCAGCAAACTCTGCGCCTTTCAAAACGCCGGATTTTACGCTAAAGTCCACATTATCAGACAGTAATGAATCGGGCATAAAAACAAACTCGGGGGCTTTGAGCGTAGTAGTGAGGTAGGTGATTTCGCCCCCCGATACCAATCCATCTTTGCTCATTATCAAGTCTTTGTTAAACTTCATAAATGCCCCTTTTACTTTGGGGTTGTATGGATACAAAGGATATCCGTTTTTGGGGGCTTTATGCACAAAGCCCATCGTAGGGTCAGGCGAAGGCATAGGTACCAATTCGTCTTTGAAAGTAGGGAATATATTGGACACAAACCTACCCGGAAATATCGGAATTTTGGTCGTCAAACTATCGGCATCAATGGGGTCTATGACAAATACTGCCCCGTGGTTATCGCCCAATGATTCGGGTTTGTCAATTTGGTCAAACTCATTGTCTTCAATTTTGAGCGTATCATAGGCAAAACTTTGGCGGTAGTCGGTGGCAAAATACATTGAACCGCCCAAAGGAATATTGAGCTTGGGATATTCTTCGTAAGACTCTCGCGTGCCAATAATCCGTCCTTTTTTGCGCCCCGATTTATTCAATCGTTCATTGATAATCATTCGCCCAGGTTTGAAAGCAATTTCGCCGCCGTACTCGCGTTTTTCTTTTTCTTCGGAAGTCGTATCGGTAATGGTAAACAAGATTTTGTCAATAATGGGCATTTCCAAACTAAACTCATTGTAAAGCAAAAAGAAATTTTGCCCCACAAATCTAAAGTTACCGACACTGATTTCGCCGCGCTCCATGTATAGGTTGCGCCCGCCATACACGATGATTCGTTTTTCTTTTTTGACTCTTGCCAGCCCTTGTTTGTCAAGATAACGAAAGCTAACCGTATCGGGCTTGATATACACATTGAGCAACTCACTGATGGGAAAACGCTCAATACCGCGAATGACCAATTCATTTTTTTTGCGACTCAAGCTGGCGTTGGGTTCACCTTGCACCACCGATTGAATACGGTAGTTGTCGTGGTCAAAATTTTGATATAGCAAAGTGTCATTGCGCTTGGCAAGCTTGTTTTTCATTTTTGCGGCGGCACTGATAAACAAATCGGTAGAATCGGTCTGATTGATTTTGCGCCCCAGCGTAATTAGACCCGAATTGGCATCAAAATCCAAAAATCCTTTGGTTTGTAAATCGGCGGCTACACTTTTGATTACTCCTTCGCTTTTGCGGTACTCACCGGCTATTTGGGCGGCAAAAAAACTGTTTGTCCCATACTTGCGCGCATACGTCATAAACAATTTGAGGGGGTGAAAATCATAAACTCCCGCCATTTGATTGTATTTATCTTGGTTAAAATAATCAAATGATTCAAAAACCGCCGGACGCAAATCCTGCGAACCACTGAGCATATAAATATCCATACTATCTTTTTCAAGATTGTAGCGCACCAAATCGGCATCAATATAAAACTCGTGGTGGTTATTGATAAATGGCGTGTTGCTGGCGGCGGTGTTGCGGTCGCGTACCAATTGGATTTCGTTAGAAACTTCTTTGTCTTTGCTGGTTTTGCGATTGTATTTGAATTGTAAAGAAGCGTGATACAAAGAGTCTTTCTCACCCAAATAGAGCGAAAAACGCACACTAGGGCTGACAATTGCCGAGTCGGTTATGGAGAATCTTTTGCCAAATACTCGAAAACTGTTTTGCAAATCTCCGCCTTCGTTGGTCGATTTGCCCAAAATCATTGACAGGGCATTGGGGTTGCGCGAAGCACTGCTGATTTTTTTGCCTTCTAGCGAAAAACCGCCCAAGTATTCCATATTGTAACCTAATTGGGGAATACTGATGTTGCTCTCGGCAGAAAAAAACTTGGGATAAACGGCACTGTTGGCATCTTTGCGAAAACTGCTGGCAAATTCAAAATCGCCTTTGATTTGATTTTTGAACAAAGTACTATAAGTCATTTTGACATTGGGAGCTTTGAAAATGGCTTTGGTAACATCTAATACGTAATTGGAAAACTCGCAATACACTTGATTGGGGTCTAAATCGACACTTGCCCAGTCAAACTTGCCCCCCTTGCCCACAAATACATTGTTGGAAAGCATCAAAATACCTTTGGTAGCCCGAATTCCACTGGAGTCAAATTTAGTTGCAAAAATCAAATCGGTATTCTCAAAGCGCAGTACCGGACCGGTAATTTCGCGGATAGAAGCCGCCAAACTATCGTCAGGATTGACCACGGCGTATTCGGCTTGGATTTTTTCATCGCGTTGGGGAATGAAATCAAATTTGTAATTGCCGGTAGCATACAGGCGATTAGCACGCCCAAAATACAAGGCTTTGTTGAAAAAGAAAGATTCGCAACGGTCAAAAAATATCGTAATGTCGCGGGCGTTTTTCATTCCGGCTACCTGCTCGCATACTTTGAGAAATTCATCAATTTGTCCTGAGTTAAGTTTTTGCTCATTGACAGCATTGCAAAGCGAAGAATAAAATTGCGTATAAACCCCGGCAGCCGTGGCACGAGCGGCTACAAATTTTTTGGAGATTTGGATGATTTTATCCTTATTGGTATTCAATCCACTGCCATTCCAAACTGTAGTAAAGGCTTCGGCAACTTTTGCCGATTCCATTTTCTGGGTTTTTTTCAAAATATCTGCCACATAGATAATAAACTCCGGCTGGGTGTCGGGGAAGTTGTAGCGTTGTTGGGCTTGGCTTGTAAAAGGTAGCAAAACCAGTAAATAAAGCCAAAAAAAGTGCTTTGTATTTTGCATATAGTTACTTTTGTCGATTACTTTGATGGTGTAATGGTGTAAATGGTGTTTTTATAGTTTTAATTTTTGTTTGGTAATATTGATTTGCGCGTTGATTTGGGGATTGAGTTCAATTAAAACATTGAAAATTTTTTGGTAAGTTTCTTCATCAATTAATTGGCGAATTTTTGCTTTTTCATTGCATATAATTATTTGATTATCAAAAAGTTACATATTTTTGTGTTATTTCCTAATTCTACTTTGGCAATTTCAATTTTTGAACCACATAGGTACATAGAAAACATAGAAAAATACAATTTAAATTAAAACCTTTGGAAAACTTTAAAAATAATTCATAGCCCTTACTGACTCTTAAAGTGCCAAAGTAGAACTAAAATCTCTGCGTATTTATTTACACCATTCCACCTACCCCACAAACTTCAACGAAACCCATTGATTTTTTTGCTTGGTGGCTATTAACTCGAAGCCATATTTTTGAGTTTCTTGGCAAATATCAACTATATCGATTTCATAAAAACCGCTTAATAATAATACTCCATTTGGGGTCAAATATTGCCGATAGAGCTTTATTTCTTCAAGTAACACATTTTTGTTGATATTTGCCAAAATAATGTCGTATTTTTCGGTCAATGGCGCATTTTGGAGGTCGGATTGATAGACTTTGATATACGAACAATTGTTTAAAGCAATGTTTTCCAAAGTATTGGTAACTGCCCACTCGTCAATATCAATGGCATCTATTTGGTTTGCGCCCAATTTGCTTGCCATAATTGCCAATACGCCCGTGCCACAACCGGCATCTAAAACGGCTTGGTTTTGATGGTCGGTTTCCAACTGATGTTCTATCATCAAAGTAGTGGTTTCGTGATGCCCCGTGCCAAACGACATTTTGGGATTGATGAGAATTTCGTAGGGATATTTTTTAGTAATTTGATGGAAAGTACTGTAAATCAGGCACTTATCATTTACAATGACCGGCTCGTATTCTGATTCCCAAATCGCGTTCCAATTTTTTTGTTCAATGATTTGCGTTTGATACTCAAATGAAAATAAATCTTGGTATTGCGCCTCAATTGCCTGTAAGTCGTCCATAACTAATTGATTTTCAAGGATATAAGCATTAAATCCGTTTTCGGTATCGACAAAACTCTCGAAGCCGATTTCGCCCAATTCGGCAGTGAGGATTTCGGCAAATTCAGGCGCAATTTTTATGTTCAGTTCTAGGTAGTTCAATTTTTTGCTTATTTTTTAAGTTAGTTTTTATTTTTTATTAAGTTATTGATAATCAGCTATTTATGACTTGGGCTATTTTTCAGTAATGATTGTCAAAATTTGTTGGCGAAACCATTGAGTTTTTACCAAGTTCTCGATTTTGATATTTAGTTTTTCTATTGTGTGTTTATTAAATTTTCTTTTCATATCAAAAAACTTATAAAAAACTTCAAAATCATTACTTTGTAAGTCATTGATTATCAGGGTTTCTTGCGCATCTTTTTCTTTATCCGATTTATATTTCAAGTCGTCATCTTTCAACTCTTCAAAAGTCTTTCTGGCACTTTTGAAATCGGCAATAATCGGGAATAATTTTTCATTTTTCTGTTGAATTATTTCCTGAATATAAGCTGATTTATCAAAATTTTTCAATTTCAATTCGGCAATGTTTTCGGGATGAAATAAATAATTTTCAAAATTATAATATTTCAATATGTAATAGTTTGGAAAATGTTTGCGGATTTTTTTGATTTCCTCATCAGTCAAAAAGTCTCTATCGCGCAAGCCAAAGTATTTTTTATCATTTTTGATTTTAATAAAAACTGCATTGCTATTGGGTACTCCCACAAAGATGGTTTTGTCAAAAGCCAAAAGATTGTAAAATTGATCATTTTGATTTTCACAAATAAAAACTCTTTTATTATCAAAAATCTTCCAAAGTATTTCTTTCGGCACAGCCACTTCATAAATTGGCAAATGATTTTTCGGTTCCGGGTACAAGACTTGCGGCACATCAAAATTCAAGTCATCAAAATCAATAATTGCCGAATGGGCGGTTTCGTTGGCATATTCAATAAAGCCCAAAGAATGGCTGGCAGTCCAGAGTTGGCAGTTTTCGGGCAACCAATTCTCGACAATTTCTTGCAATAAATTCTTTTGCACAGCGGTATTCAAATGCAAATCCAGCTCATCAATGAAGTAGATGGTATCTTGGTATAAATGCCTTCTACTCAATAAGTTAATTAAGATATTAAATATTTCTTTTTCCCCATTGCTGAGTAAATTATAATGAAACTCAGAGTTACCTTTTTCAAATGAAATATTGGCTACTTTTCCGTCTAAAGGCGGAATGAATGTCTTTAGAAACAAAGGGTTATGACTATCTATAAAAATACGAGAAAAGGCATCGTTAATAGGTTCAATATACTGTTTTTTTATTTTCTCGATAGAAGTAGTGTTATCGCCAGCACTAAATACATCTCGCAAAATTTGCTCAGTTATTTTTTCTAAATCATTTTCAAATCTTTCATCTCGTTTTATATAAATAATGGGTCTGTCCGAATCTTGTTCATAACTAAATCGAACTTGCCCCAGCACTTTGCGAGTAAGTTGGGGAACTTGACGAAGACTTGACCGACCATAAAATAAATTTTCTATGGGTAATTTTTTAGGGAAATTTCCGCTATCAAAGTTCTTATTTCCGTCCCAAAAATTGAATGAAAATTTATCAGATTGGGTTCTGTCTTTTAAATAGTATTCAATATTAGTGTCAAGTTCTGGCTTCCTGAAAAATTCGCCGGTTTTATACAAAGTATTTTGCGTTTCAAACGCATCAAAAACCGAGCTTTTGCCACTGCCATTTTTACCGATAAGCAACACCAATTTATAGGCTGATTTTTCGCCCAAATCAATCGTGAGGTCGGTAAAACGCTTGAAATTAACTAAATGTAATTGCGTAATAAACATTTTTTGAGGGTTTGGAATGAGGAATTAAAAATACATAAAGTACTGATAATCAATTAGTTACAAAAATTATTTAACTTTTAAAATTCCTTATTATCAAACTAGGATAATCCCAATTGTTGATAAATCGGGCAAAAATTGTAGGCGAAACCTTGAGCGAACATAAAGAATTATATTCAGTTATGCAAGAAAAATTACTGAACCAACCTACCGATGAATTAAAATGATTCATTAGGATTCACAAGATTTTACTCATTATTTCTTGGTCTTTGGTATCTCAAAGATATTTAAAGGAGTTATTTAGCTCAATAGTTCGTTGGGTTTCTGGTTTCTAGTTCCGGTTTAAGAGCCAACCATTTGAAAATCAAGCAGTTATAGAAAAATTTAAAATGGTTCTTCAGCACTTTTCAGGAATTAGGTTGGAGTGTGCGCCAAAGTCCAAGGTCAAAGAGCTTAAATGCAGTCAAAAACGGCTAAGATTCCTTCCGCGCCTCTGGCGGGTCGGAATCACTGAAAAGTGAAAACTTTTTAGAAAATTGATTCCTGAAAAGGGCTGAAGAATAATACTACTGTACAAAACTTAGAGCCACCAAGACACAAGGTCTCTAAGTATCTGATAATCAATCAATTGTGCCTTAGTGTCTTAGGGGCGAACTAAAGA
>JALONJ010000245.1 GCA_025455045.1 Microscillaceae bacterium
TTCCACGCAGGATGACGAGTGGGGAGATGAGTTGGGTTATTTTCAAATATTTCATTTTTTGTACTTTTTTAATATGTTTTAAAATATTCACGTTAATCTATTATGATTGGCAATTGATGGCTAAGTTCAGGATCAAGGTCATTTTTTATTACCAATGAATTGAAAATCAATGATTGATGCCAATGCTATAAGTTTATTTATCAACTTCCGCTATTACTATAGTATAGGTATAGTTCTGAATTTGAATTGATGTGTTGTATAGAAATAAAAAATATTACAAATATATATTTTTTCAGGCAAATAGTTGAAGCCCAAATATAAAACTAGCGTGAATATTTTAGTAATCAATTGATTATCAATTATTTATCATTATTTATGAGGCAAAAAAAGCATTATTTTCCCGCGAGATTGAGACACCTTAGTATAGAATATCAATTATTCCAAAAGTAAAATTGTATTATTCCAATATTTTGAAAATTTTTAAATAATTTTTGTCAAATATATACATCACTGATAATCCGGTGGCGGCGGATATGGTCAATTAGTCAATAAAATGAGTTTTGTATCATAAAAATTACAATACTTCGGGCAGTTTTTATAAGTAATTGATTATCAGCTAGTTATGCTATTTCAAATATTTCTTGTAACTAATTGATTATCAAGCACTTAACAAAAAACTAGGAAGTAGAAACCAGAAACTGTCCGAACTATTGAAATTAAAAAATTGAAAAAATATGGCTTTTTTTCAATTTTCAAAAAATAAAACCTCCACTTTGACTTTTGTTCTCACCAGTAAAATATTGAGCAAATGTGTTGCCTATACGCAAGTACCTATTTTATTATTATTTTTTTGCAATTCAAAAAAAACAATTATTTTTATAGTTAAATTATTGACAATCAATAAATTAACTAAAAATATCTTTAAAAAAAATAATGCCCCATCAACGCCGAAAAACGCCCGAATGTCTCAACTGCGGCTTTACATTTCAAAATCAAGAAAATTATTGCCCGCAATGTGGTCAAGAAAATGACGACAAGCGCAAATCTTTGGGTAGTTTTTTGCGAGATTTTTGGGCGGATTTAATTCAGATTGATAATAATTTTTTTCGGAGTATAATTCCCTTTTTGTTTCGCCCGGGGCGGCTGACCAATGAATACAATCTGGGGCGGCGGCGCAATTATGTAGCTCCAATTCGTATGTATTTGATTTTGAGCTTCTTATACTTTTTTTTCATCAGTTTTGAAATCAAAAAAACCACCGGCGTAGCCAACAATATGAACCGCAAAGGACTCGCCGAAATGACCATTGAAGACCGCCAAAATCGGCATAAAAAAGATTCTATTCGCCTAATTGAACTGCGCAAAATCCTGCAAACCAAAAAGTATAAAGATGCCCAAGACTCCGCCAAAATTGCCCGCAAGGTGTATCGCTTAGATTCGCTTTTGCGCGATAGTGCCTACCGCCGCCCTGAAATTCGTTGGAGTTTGATGATTTTTGGTGAAAAAGATGAGTTTGGCTACAACGACAAAACCTTTGCCCAAGTGGGGCAATTGAGCAAAGCCGGATTGTCGGAAGAAAAAATAATGGATACCCTCAAAATTCCCAAAACATTTTTCCGCAGATTGATGACTCGACAAATCATCCGCTTGGGCAATGCTACGCCCGAAATGCTGATTTCGAGTTTTATGGAAAAAATCCCGATTATGATGTTTTTGCTGTTGCCGATTTTTGCGTTTTTTCTCAAGATTATTTACATTCGGTCTAAACGCTATTTTATCGAGCATTTGGTTTTCACTTTACATATCCATAGTTTTTACTTCTTGTTTTTTATTGTGCTTTTGGCGTGGGTAGAGCTAGTGGGCAATATGGGAGGAGAGTACATAGGTTGGTCTGCGCTTTTGCCTTTGTTTTATACCTACAAATCGTTTCGGAATGTATATCGCCAAAATCGCTTCAAAACTGTAGTCAAAATGAGTATTTTGGGTTTTATGTATTCCATTACTTTTTTCGTATTTTTAGCCCTTACTTTGTTGGTAGGCTTGCTGATATTTTGATAGTAAACACTTGATTTATTGCGGGTTCGCTTGGGCTAAATAATCGAGAATTTATTTTTAATCAATTGATTATCAGATACTTGTAGTTGTTTAAATTAAATCTTCAAAAAGTTTGAAAATTATTTTAGATTATCTATTTCTTCATCTCAAAACCTATCCTCAATGGGGTTTTTATGGCATTTTTGCTTTGTTTCTGGCGTTTTCACTATGGTTTCGTTATGGCTATGGATTCAATCCAAGTTTCAATCATAGTGCTTGGGCGGGCTGGTGGGGAGGGTTGTTTTATGCCACACCTTATTTTTTTAGTTTGGGATTATACAGTATTTTTTATCAAAAATTTGATTTTTGGTTTGATTACGGCTTTTGGGGTTTGAGTGCCTTGATTTTGGGGGTTTTGTATGTCAATCAATACTTACTTTTTTATAAAAACTATTTGCCGCAACTGCCTTTTCAGCTAGTTGATTGGGTAGGCAAGCTTAGTTTTAATCTTCATTCCATATTTTTTTATTTATTAATACCCCATTTGTACTTGTTTTTTGCTTCGGCTATGCAAAAAACTCATTTTTACGGTTGCACCAGCCAAAATTTTTATGGGCAAATCTATTTTTTGATGCTGATTTTAATGTTTCCCTTGCTGATTTGGGCTTCGTTTCGCCCTGATTTTTTGCAAACTTATCCGCGTTATAAGCCATTTTGGGCAGAAAACTATTGGCAAATCTCGCCCGTGATTACCGTAAGTATATATGAATTGACTTATATCTTACAATTTATAGCCTTAGAAATTTTTTTTCGCGGGTTTGTTGTGATGGCTTTGGCGCAGTACGTAGGCGGGGCTTCGGTCTTTGCAATGGTCGCTGTATATTGCTTTTTGCATTTTTTTAAGCCTCTGCCCGAAGCCATCGGCTCTATTTTTGGCGGCTATGTGTTGGGAGTAATCGCCTTTTACTCGCGGAGCGTGTTGGGAGGTATGTGTATTCATATTGGGGTGGCTCTGCTGATGGAATTACTGGCTTTTGCCCAAATATATTGGCGGGCTAAGGAATAGTTACAAAATAAGGCAAACATTTATAAAAATATAACTGGCTGAAAATCAGGCTATTATAAAATTTCTATTTCCTATAACTTCACTTCCAAACGACTCAACAAATTTTTCAGTTGGGTTTTTTCACTCTCGGATAAGAGGTTTTGTTGTAGGCTCAAGTCGCGGAGCTTATCAAGGCGTTTGATGTCGGGCGAAATCGCAGTAAGTTTGTTCTTTTTCAAATTTAATAATTCCAAACTCCGTAATTGATAAAATTCATTGGGCAAGCTCTTGATTTGGTTACTTTCCAAATTGAGGGTTTGTAAGTTCTTAAAATTGCCAATCTCCGGCTTGATTTGCTGAATTTGATTATTGGTCATACTCAATACCGCCAAACGCGGCAAGCGCACCAAAGCCGAAGGGATTTCTTTCAACTGGTTGTGATTCAAATGCAACCACTCCAAACTTGCGAGTTTTTCGGTGATTAAATCCAAGTTAAGCAATTGATTATGAGATAGATATAAATATTGCAAATTGCTTAAATTGCTCAAAGTTGCCGGTATTTTTTTTAATTGATTTTTGTCCAAATATAAATATTGCAAGTTGCGCAAATCACCCAAGCCTTCGGGCAATTGGCTCAGTTGGTTTGCCGACAAATCCAAAACCTCGAGATTGCCCAAATTGCGCCAACTTTCGGGCAGTTTTTGCAATTGATTTTTTTCCAAATCCAAGTTTTTGAGGTTTGGCAGTTGCGTAAGGCTTTCGGGCAGGTTTTTGAGTTGATTACCTTCCAAATCCAGTACTTCCAAGCGGCGCAGTTTGCCAATATCGGCGGGCAAATTTCTCAATTGATTATAGTCCAAATACAAAATCCTAAGCCCCTCAAGTTCCCCAAAATTTTCGGGGAGTCTCTCGATTTGATTGCCCCACAAGTCCAATACTTGCAGTTTTTTGAGGCGAGTGATTTGCTCAGGCAATTGTGTAAGTTGATTCAAACCCAAATCCAAAAACTGCAAATTGACAAAGCGGTCAATTTTGTCGGGCAATTGTTTCAAACCCTGCTCGCGCAAGCTGAGGGCTACTACTTTTTCGGGTTCGTAGAGGGCATCTTCCCAAGAAGTATAAAATCTTTCTTTTTCTAATTGATTGATTGTCAGTAGGTTATCTTGTGCAAAAGTATCATTTACCCAAGCAAACCATAACAAACCAAACCAAAAGAAATATCTTAGGAAGATCATTTTGATAAAATTTTAATAATTTGTAAATATAAATTGGAAACTTCGAAAAATCATTACCAATATTTTGATTTAATATCAATTTTTTATTAAAATTAGTTTCCATCTAACAATACTTCGGACAGTTTTTGTAAGTAATTGACAATCAACAGGTTATGCTATTTTAGATATTTTTTGTAACTAGCTGATAATCAGGCACTTACTAAATAACTCGGAAAAGAACCCCCTCTGGGGGCAGGGGGCTTAGAAACTAGAAACTGTCCGAACCATAGCATCTAACAATATTTTGGATAGTTTTTGTAAGTAATTGGTTGATAATCGTCCAAAGGCGGACTCGATCAATTAGGTTTTATTATGTTAAAACTTTCATTCTTTACCAATTTTCAGGAAAATTGTAACGCAGGCTGTCTAGCCTGCCCACGTAAATGCGTTTAGGTTTAGGATCAAACTAGAATTTCCTCACGATAGGTAAAGAACCAAAAAATTATGTGATTAAATGATTATTAGGTTAATACTTGGGGTATTTTTTATAAATGATTGGCTGTGTCTGCCTCGGGCTGATTATCTGCCAGAGGCGGACAAGCTCCGCCAAAGGTGGACACGGTCAATTAGTTATGCTATTTTAAATATTTTTCATAACTAATTGATTGTCAAGTGATTAACGAAAAATCGGAAAAGAACCTCCGCCTCTGGCCGAGCAGGGGCTTAGAAACCCGAAACTATCCGAACTATTGTTAAGAACCTATTTTCCTATCTATCCCAAATCAAAGGATTATTCGATTTACGCAAATGCTTGCGCATATTGATTACAAAAGCCAATGCCAAGTAAACCAATAAAGGCGAACCAAAAGTCAAAAACGAACAATAAATAAAAAATAATCGGATACTGCTGGTCGAAATACCCAATTTTTCGCCCAGTCGGGTGCATACTCCGAAAGCCTGCCGTTCAAAAAATATTTGTATTTTTTTCATAACACCTCTAAAAATCAATGCTTTCTAATTAAAAATTAAACAAAATAGACGCTTTTTTTTTTATTTTACAAAAAATAAGTATTAAACTTGCGCCAAAGTTTGAAAACTACTGTCGAAATTAAATATCATTACAAAACTTTAATCTCATGAATCAACGGAAAAATTTGGTGATAGGACTTGCTTTCCTTGGCACCTCCGTCTTGGCTACGAGTTGCAAAAACCCACTAGCCGAAATGGTGAAGCTTGCCAAAGACCAAGAATTAACAGTTGACCCCAACCCGCTAGAACTGCACGGCGACCAAGTGAAATTCAATATGTCTGCCAAATTGCCGGTAAAAATGATGAAAAAAGGTACTAAATACACCTTAGAAACATCTTATGTACCCGGTGATATTGAAACCAAACAAGATATGCAACCCCTACCGGCTGATGCCCAAAAAGTAGGTGCTGTACCTTTTGATGGCGACCAATATCAAGGACAAACTACCGACCCCAAAGTGGCAAAAGAGTTTTCTTTTGCTTATCAAGAAAACTATGAAGTGGGTGGCTTGTTTATCAAAGGTATTGCCAGCAAAGGTGAAGGCGAAAAAATGAAAACTAAAGAGTTTGGCCCCGTAAGATTGAAAGTAAAAGACGGACGCTTTGTAAAAGGAGTAGCCACCACTTGTCGCTTGGTAAAAAGCCCCGTAGATGGTTTGACTTCTACCACCGGCGAAAGCCCATTTGCGTATGGCGACCACGGCTACGTAGGTCCCAAAGATGAATTTTTGGAAATTCCTTTGTTTTTTGAACGCGGTAGTGCCAATGTAAATGCCAACTTCGGTAGCAACAAACAAACAATGGAAACCATCTCTACTTTGTTCAAAGATACCAAAGTACCGCCGTTTGAAGCAAACGGAGCTAGTTCGCACTCACCCGAGGGTAGCGAAACTGTAAACACCGGCTTGGCAGAAAATCGTGCCAAAGCAATGGAAACCCAGTTTGCCAAAATGTTGGCTCTTTTCAAGTACAATAAAGACGAAATTGCCGGTTATAAATTCAATTTTGAGAAGAAAACCTTGGGTAATACCATTCCTGAGTTTGCGCAATTGGTAAACTCTAGCAACTTGTCTCCCGAGCAAAAAACTGAAGCCAAAGAAACTTTGGAAGCAGATGGCGACTTTGTAGAAAAAGAACGCAGATTGCAAGGTAAAGGCTATTACAAAGATTTGATGAATGATGTATATCCTAAAATGCGTTATGCCAAAGTAAGCGTGAAAAAACCCGGAGCGGCTAAATCAATTGCCGAAATGAGCGCAATGACCAAAAAAATGATGGAAGGCACCGAAAAAACTGATGCTTTGACTGAGCAAGAGTTTTTGTATGTAGCCGCCAACACGCCTGATTTGAAAGAAAGAATTGATATTTTGACCCAAGCCGCCAAATCGTATGACTCTTGGAAAGTTCACAACAATATTGGAGCCGCCTATTTGGATATGGCTTTATTGATGAACGACAAAACCAAAGCCGATAATGCTATCAGTGCCTTGACTACTTCAATGGCAAAACGCGAAACCGGCGAAGCCGCTTATAACTTGGCTATGGCTTACTCGATGAAGGGTGATAACGCCAAAATGGAAGAGTTTTTGAAAAAAGCCATCAACTTAGGTGCTGACAACAATCCGGCAGTAGCTTCACTTATCAATGGAGCTAAAGGGTATATGGCAATTAAAGCCGCCCGCGCCCGCGATGATGGCAAATATCGTGAAGCTGAAGATGTACTAGGACAATCGCCAATGAATAACCCCAACTTGTTCAACAAAGGCTTGGCTCAACTACTTCAAGGAGTAAATTATGATGCGGCAATTGCCAGCTTCAACTCGGCGGCCCAAAAAAATCCTAAAGATGCCATTACCCAATATGGTCTGGCAATCGCTTATGCTCGCAAAGGAGATGAAGGCAATATGTCATCAGCTTTGAAAAAAGCTTGCGAACTCAATGCTGATTTGAAAGCCAAAGCCATCAAAGATGTTGAGTTTGACCGTTATAAAAACAACAACTCATTCAAAGATGCTATCAAATAAGCATTATAAATGATTATAAAAACAAAAAAGCTCACTCCAACAAGTGAGCTTTTTTTATGAAACTAATGGGGCAAAATAGAAGGATTTTTTGATACAATTACCTGATTATGAATGGCTTGGAAGGTGGTTTATTGACTGTAAAACCCCAATGTTTTACTTTTGAGAAAATAGGCTTTTTAAAAAATAAATCCAAAATAAATAACCCAAATATGCCCAAAGTAAGCGTGATTATGCCGGTATTCAATACTGAGAAATACCTTTCCGAAGCAATCAAAAGCATTTTGGCGCAAACTTTTGAAGATTTTGAATTGCTTATTATAGATGATGGCTCTTTTGACCATACTCCCACCATTATAACTCAATGGGCAAATATTGATACCCGCATCAAAACAATCACCAACTCTACCCAAAAAGGCATTGCCCACAGTCGCAATGTAGGTATTAGGACTGCACAGGGCGAATTAATTGCCCTCTCAGATGCCGATGATATAGCCTTGCCCACGCGCTTGGCACAACAAATCACTGCTTTTGCCCAAAACCCTAACTTGGGCGTATGTGGTACTTGGGTCGATTTTTTCAGCGATTCTTCGTCGGTGTTATACAATTTGAGTTACCCTTGCCAAAATGCCCAAATCAAGAGCCGGCTGCTATTTCATTGCCCGATGGTCAATTCCAGTCTAATGATTCGCAAAACTAAGTTTTTGGAGCTGGAGCAGTGGCATCAGGAGGGCTTCAAAATTGGCAGCGATTTCGAGATTCTGACCCGTTTGGCACAATTAAATAACTGCGATTTTCAAAATTTGCCCGAAGTTTTGCAAAAAGCCCGCGAATATCCCCAAAGAACAATTCGCTCAGAAGCCAATCTACCGTATTTGACCAAAATTTATCATCAAAATCTTCGACGTTTGCACATTTTCGCTTCCGAAGACGAACTTTTATTGCATCATCAACTCACCCGCCCTCTGAGTGAGCCAAATATTACGGAATTGCAAAAAATAGAGGCGTGGTTAGACAAAATTTATCAAGCCAATCAGATTTATCAAGCCTATCCCGAGCCTGAACTATCGGAATATTTGTGTGAACTATGGCTTCGTCCTATCGCCGGAAAGTGGCATTTAGAGGCTGATTTTTATGATTTTTTCAAAAAATCGATGTTTTCGCCTTATAAAAAATATACCCAGTGGCAAAAACTAAAAGTTTGGTTCAAATACCGTTTTAGGTCTTAATTAACGTGAATATTTTGAAATATTATTAAAAAAATACAAATTTTATTTATAAATTTAAAAAATTTATTTTAGAAATAAAAGTTATTTGACTTTTATAAAATGTTTATTATCAATTAGTTAAAAGAATTTTTGGAAAATAAATAATTGTCTGTATTGCAAGCCTGACAATTATGTATTTTCTAAAAATATAAAAATTATACAATTTTATTTTTAGTAAAAAACAATCATTTGTCAAAATACTCCACTTTTTAAATACAACTAACTGATTATCAATTAGTTATCAAAATATTTATGTTAATTATTATCCTCACTACTTTTTAGGAAAAATGTAAGGCAGGCTGTTAGCCTGCGCGCGTAAATGAGTTTAGTTTTAGAATAAATCTGAAATCTCCTGAAAATAGGTAAAGAGCCTTATTTTTTTATAAACACTTGATAATCAATTAGTTATGTATTTTTAAAGAATTTTTGCCACTTGTTAAGAAAAATGTAAGGCAGGCTGTTAGCCTGCGCGCGTAAATGAGTTTAGTTTTAGAATAAATCTGGAATTTCCTGAAAATAGGTTAAGA
>JALONJ010000246.1 GCA_025455045.1 Microscillaceae bacterium
ACCATAAACTTCACTTGTCAATCATCCCATAACCGATATTTGTAAGTATTTGATTTTCAGTTATTTACCAAATCGGTTGCGGGAAGTTTGAGCGAAGCGAAAACTTCGCACAATTGGGCTACAAAACATCATCAATGGCTTGCAATATCACCCCACAGGCTTCTCGGATTTGGGCTTCGGTAATGGTCAGAGGCGGGGCAATGCGCATCGCCTTGTCGCAATACAAAAACCAATCCGTCAAAACCCCCAACTCGATGGCGCGGTCTATTACTTTCTTCAAAGCCCCAAAATCGGCAAACTCCGCCGCCATCAGTAGCCCCACATTGCGCAAGGCTTTGATTTGCGGGTGAATCAATAATTTTTGAAACAAACGGGCTTTGGTCGCCACTTCGGCAATTAAATTTTCTTGCAAAACCACCTCCAAACTCGCCAAACCTGCCGCACAGCTCACCGGATGCCCACCAAAAGTTGTAATATGCCCCAAAACCGGATTTTCGGTCAGGCAATTCATTATTTCTTTGGAGCTGATAAATGCCCCCAAAGGCATTCCACCGCCCAAAGCCTTAGCCGACAAGACAATATCCGGCACAATGTCATACTGCTCAAATGCCCACATTTTGCCGGTGCGCCCCAGTCCACTTTGACACTCGTCTAAAATAAGCAAAGCTCCGTGTTGGGTGCATCTTGCCCGCAAAGCCTGAAAATAATCGCGGTCGGCGGCTCTTACGCCGGCTTCGCCCTGCACGGTCTCGATAATTAGGGCGGCGGTTTGTGAGCTAATTGCCTCTAAATCAGGCAAATAGCCAAATTTGATTTGCCGGATTGCCGGTAGCAAAGGGCGAAAATTGGTTTTAAATTGCTCGCCCCCCCCAATCGACAAAGCACCTTGGGTAGAGCCGTGATAGGCTTCGTAGCAAGCCACTATTTCGGCACGCCGAGTAAAGCGTTTGGCAAGTTTCATCGCGCCTTCGGTGGCTTCGGTTCCCGAATTGGTAAAATAAACACTTTGGAGGGTAGGAGGCAAGGTTTGCGCTAACAATCGTGCCAGTTGAACTTGGGGCGTTTGCACCAATTCACCATACACCAACAAGTGCATATACTTATCTACTTGATTATGAACGGCTTGCAATACTTTGGGGTGCGAATGTCCAACACTACTTACGGCAATTCCCGAAATCAAATCCAAGTATTGCTTACCCTCCGGGCTATACAAATACACCCCCTCAGCGCGCGCAATTTCCAAAAGTAGTGGGGCAGGCGAGGTTTGCGCTACGTGCGTCAAAAAAAGTTGGCGTTGCGAAAGCATAACCTTTATATTTTGAAATAGATGATAATATTTTTTGATAAATCAGTCTTAAAATTACATAAAATACTGATTACCAATGGTTTATAAAATAATTTTTTTACAAAACTATTTCGGTCAAAACCGGACAATGGTCGGAATGGCGAGCGTCTGGCAAAATGACCGCACGAGTCAGATTAGCTTGCAACTCTTGACTAAGTAGCTGATAATCAATCCGCCAGCCCAAGTTGCGCTCGCGGGCGTTGGAGCGCGTACTCCACCAAGTATAGTGGTGCGGTTCGCTATTGAGGTGGCGAAAAGTATCAATAAAACCCAAATCCATAAACTTGGTGAGCCAAGCCCGTTCTTCGGGCAAAAAACCAGAAGTATTGACATTGGCTTTGGGATTATGAATATCAATGGCTTGATGACAAATGTTATAATCACCCACAATCAACAAATTGGGGCGGGTTTGTTTGAGGGCTTGGATATAGGTATAAAACTGCTCTAGCCACACCATTTTGAAATCTTGGCGTACCTGCCCACTTGAGCCGGAGGGCATATACACACTGATAATCGAAAGCCCTTCATAATCGGCACGCAAAACCCTGCCTTCGGGGTCATCGAGGGCAAACTCCGGCTCATAGCCATATTGAATATGCTTGGGTTCGGTCTTGCTAAAAATAGCCACTCCGCTATAGCCCAGTTTTTGTGCCGATTGAAAAAAGGTTTTGTAACCCAGTTCTTCCAATAGATTTAACGGAACCTGATTTTTTTGGGCTTTGGTTTCTTGTACGCATACTACATCGGCATTGACGGCGCGCAACCAGTCAATCCAACCTTTTTGAATTGCCGAGCGAATACCATTGAGATTATAAGTAATTACTTTCATTGTTGATTATGATAAAACTTGGGAATGAATCAATATTTATTCAATAAAAAGAAATCCTTTATTTTTTTGTAAAATGCTGATAATCAATTACTTATGATTAAGTTCATTGGATTGCATTTTTAGGTTTGCTAAGTTGCAAATTTTAAACTTCATTTCATAACTCCTATGCGGTCTTTGGCATAGACAAAAAAAACTTTCCGCCCCCAAAGAGAACGGAAAGTAAACAAACTGTGTGTTAATTCAAAAAAACTTTACGGTAGGTAAGTCAAACCGCGTTTGTTTTTCATCAACATATACTTTTCTAACATTACTTTACCAAAATCACCCAACAAATTGGGAATCATAATCTCAAACTGACGCGGTTTGAACAAGTGATTGGCAAAAATAAGTACTTCTTTATTACCGGCATCCATAATACACATTCCGGGTATTTTGCCAAAGGCTTCGGTCGTAAATTTGCCTTTGCCGGTAATTGCATAAGTAATGTTTTTTGCCACAACTTTACCCATTACATCACTTGGGTAGCCGGTTTTAGGCACGCCAAACGGCACTGTACAGTTTTTGAACGGAGCTAGTACCTCTACTGCCAACCCTGCTGCATACACATTGGGATATTTGATATGTTGATAGCCTTCGTTGCAAACAACGAAACCTTTTTCGTCCACCAATTCGGGCGAGTTGCGCATTACATCTTGTCCGATAAAAGGCGGAATCAACATCGTCATTTTGTAAGGCAATTCGCTTCCGTTTTTCAAAATAATTTTATCTTTTTCAATCGTTTCGATAGATGCTTCGGTAATCCATTTGATGTTGTACATTTTCATAAATGTCTCAACCATCATTTTACCGCCATTGATACCGCCAATTCCAAAATGCCCCAAGAAAGGCTCGGGCGTAATCCAAGTAAGCTCTACTTTGTCGCGGATTTTGCGGCGGCGCAGTTCTCTATCCATATTGAATAAATATTCATAAGCCGCCCCCATACAACTTGCGCCTTGGGTAGCTCCTACTACTACGGGTCCGGGGTTTTTGACCAAGTCCTCGAAGGCATCGTAGGCTTTTTGTGCCAAAGGCGGGGTTACGATACAGTTTACGTAACCTTCTTCGGGGTTGAGGTGTGGTACTACATTAAAATCCATACTTGAACCGGTAGCTACCACCAGATAGTCATAGCGAATATCGCCAGAGTTTTCGGTACGCACCAAGTTTTCATCGGGTAGTACTTTGATAGCTTTGTCATTTAGGAAATCGACTTTGCGTTTTTCCAAAATCGGAGCCAATTCAAAAGTAATATCCTCCACTTTGCGTCTGCCAAAAGGCACCCAAATCAAAGAAGGAACAAATAAAAACTTTTTAGCCGGTGAAATAACAACTACTTCGTGGTCTTTGCCCAGCCGGCGTTTGGTTTCCAAAGCGGCGGTGAGACCGGCGAAATTACTGCCTAAAACCACTATCTTTGCCATATCTTAATTATTTGATTAGTTCAATTATTTAATAGTTTAAAGATAGCCAAAGACCAATAGAATTACTATGATAATTGTCAGACGAAAACCTGACACTTAGACTGGTTACAAAATTGGATTCAGGAATGTGTAAAGTTTAACTTGGGCAGTTTTATTTGAACGTGAATATTTTGAAGTATATTGAAAAAGTACAAAAAAACGAGTTTTTAAATTGTAGTCATTAAAAATGGTATAAACATCTGTAAATCAAACACTTATATAAATTTTATTTGCAAAAGCTAATCCAAAAATAAACTATTTAAACACAAAGAACACTGAGAAAATGCCCAGAACACTGAGAAAATGCCCACAAAGTACACGAAGATCTTTGGGTTTCTTGGTGCCTAAATAGTAAACTTTGTGGTAAACTAGGATGGTATTAGTTACAAGTAACTGATAATCAGGTACTTATCACCAAGATAGAAAGTAAAAGTTATTTTAAGTTTTTTCAGCCAATCCTAATTTTAAATAATATCAATGATACCCCTTTTGCAAAATAAATGAGGTTCGTCACCACTTTTCAGGAATGAAAAAAATTTCTTTGTCATTCTGAGCAAAGCGAAGAATCTAAAGCGTTGATTATCAAGAGTTTCAGATTCTTCGCTTCGCACCATAAATGACTCGTAAATATTTGATTATCAATAAGTTAAATATTATTTAATAAAAAAAATTAAAAAAATAATCTAAAATCTCTCCCCGCTCGTCATCCTGTAAGGAACTTTGTTGAATTGTTATATCTTAAAACATTTCTACAATTACTTGAAAATCAATAGATTACAAACCTCCCTCTCCTTCGGAGAGGGCTGGGGAGGGGCTTTGGGGGCTTGACGATTAGTCGGTATGGCTAAAACTCCACAAAAAAACCTTACTCTTTTTGGCGAGTAAGGCTTTTTTGCGGCATAAAATCATTTGAATTATTAGTCGGTGGTGGCCGGTTCAATTAATTTTACTGAGAAGATCAATTTTTCGCCTTCGCCACTATAATCGACCAAAATGGTATCACCTTCTTTAAATTCACCTTTGAGGATTTCTTCGGCAATCGGGTCTTCCATATATTTTTGAATGGCACGATGCAAAGGACGCGCCCCGTATTGAGGGTCATAACCTTTTTCGCTCAAGAAATCTTTGGCTTGCTCAGTGAGTTCGATATGGAAGCCCAATACATTGATGCGATTGAATACTACTTTCAATACCAAATCAATGATTTGATGCAAGTGCGGACGGTCAAGCGAGTTAAATACTATCACATCATCTAAACGATTCAAAAACTCGGGCGAAAAGGCTTTGCGCAAAGCACTTTGAATTGTACTTTTCATCAATTCGTCCTGACTTTCGGCTTTGGATTTAGTCATAAAACCTACGCCGGTGCCAAAGTCTTTCAAATCGCGTACACCAATATTGGAGGTCATAATGATAATCGTATTTTTGAAATCAACTCGGCGACCCAAGCCATCGGTCAATACACCGTCATCTAATACTTGCAACAAAATATTGAAAACATCGGGGTGAGCCTTTTCAATTTCATCTAGCAAAATAACGCTGTAGGGCTTACGGCGAATTTTTTCGGTCAATTGTCCGCCTTCTTCATAGCCTACATAGCCCGGAGGCGCACCTATCAGACGCGATACCGAAAACTTCTCCATATACTCGCTCATATCGATTCTGACCAAAGCATCATCTTTGTCAAACAAGTAATTGGCGAGGGCTTTTGCCAATTCGGTTTTGCCTACGCCGGTAGGACCTAAAAACACAAACGAACCGATGGGTTTTTTGGGGTCTTTCAAACCTACACGGGTGCGTTGAATCGCTTTGACCAATTTTTTGACGGCTTCTTCTTGTCCAATAACTCGATTGCGCAATTCTTCCTCCATATTGAGGATTTTGAAACTTTCTTTTTGGGCAATTCGGGTAGTCGGAATACCGGTCATCATACCAATTACTTCGGCAACATTGTCTTCAGTAACGGTATAACGGCGTTTTTTGGTATCTTCTTCCCATTGTTGTTTGGCTTTTTCCAGCTCATCAATGAGGCGTTTTTCTTTGTCGCGCAATTGGGCGGCTTCTTCGTATTTTTGGCTTCTTACGACTTGATTTTTTTCTTTTTTAATGAGTTCAATTCTTTCTTCCAGTTTGAGAATATTCTCCGGCACTTGAATATTGTTGATATGAACCCTTGCTCCGGCTTCGTCCATTACATCAATGGCTTTATCGGGCAAAAATCTATCGCTGATATAGCGATCTGACAACTTGACACAAGCCGCAAGAGCTTCGGGGGTATAGACTACGTGGTGGTGGTCTTCGTACTTGTCTTTGATATTGTTCAAAATCTCCAAAGTTTCTTCGGGCGAAGTAGCATCTACCATTACTACCTGAAAACGGCGCGCCAAAGCTCCGTCTTTCTCAATGTATTGGCGGTATTCGTCCAAAGTGGTTGCACCTATACATTGGATGTCGCCTCTGGCTAGAGCCGGTTTGAACATATTGGAAGCATCTAAAGAGCCGGAAGCCCCGCCTGCGCCCACGATGGTGTGCAATTCATCAATAAAAAGAATCACTTCGGGCGATTTTTCCAATTCATTCATCACCGCTTTCATTCTTTCTTCAAATTGCCCACGATATTTGGTGCCAGCAACCAACGATGCCAAATCAAGGGTTACGACTCGCTTGCCAAATAGCACGCGCGAAACTTTTTTCTGCACAATTCGGAGTGCCAAACCCTCGGCAATGGCGGTTTTGCCTACGCCGGGTTCGCCAATCAAAATCGGGTTGTTCTTTTTGCGGCGGCTCAAAATTTGGGCTACTCGCTCTATTTCTTTTTCGCGTCCGACTATGGGGTCAAGTTTGCCGATTTCGGCGAGTTTGGTGAGGTCGCGCCCAAAATTGTCGAGTACCGGGGTGCGCGATTTTTCGGTGCCGCCGCGCGAAGATTCTTTGCCGCTGCCACCACCGCCAAACATCCGACTGCTATCTTCATCGCCGTCGTCTTGTTCCGCAGCATTAGTAGGTTGATTGATATAATGATCCAGTTCTTTTCTTACGAGTTCGTAGTTCACGTCGAATTTATTTAAAATTTGAGTTGCAATATTGTCTTCTTCACGCAATATGGAAAGGAGCAAATGCTCGGTTCCGATTAGCTGGCTTTTAAATATTTTGGCTTCTAAGTAGGTGATTTTGAGGACTTTTTCGGATTGTCGAGTGAGCGGAATATTTGCCAAGTTTTTGATATTGTTGGTGGCAGTACCTCGGGTCGACTGCTCGATGGTTACTTTGAGTTCTTCCATCGATACCCCTAAATTGCGCAACAAACTAAGGGCTATGCCTTCGCCCTCGCGGATAATACCCAATAACAAATGCTCGGTACCGATGTAGTCGTGACCCAAGCGCAGGGCTTCTTCTCGACTAAGGGAGATGACTTCGCGGACTCGATTCGAAAATTTTGCTTCCATATTTATCTTTAGCTCAAAGGGCGATATTTCTTTTTAGGTCTCGAGGTTTTGAACTCGATTTTTGATAGTTTACTTAAAATATTGATAATCAATTGATTGAGATTAGTAATACAAAAACAATTCAGAAAAAATAACTAAAATATTTGACTTCATTTTTTTGCTTTAACAAGTATCAATACAATTTTGGTATAAATTACTATTTTCAATAACCATTTTTTTTGAATACTTGTTCAATAATTCCCTTTAAGTAATTGAATTTGATGTAAGTGATTGATAATCAGTTGGTTATAAAAGTATCCGGTGCAAATTTATCACCAACTGCTTATTTGAAGAAAAACGCCAAAGCTAAAAACCGGAAATTAAAAAACTTTTAGCATTGGGTCCTTCGCACATAATCAAATCTAAGATGCTCAAATTAGGTTCAAAAGTTTTGCCAAAAACTTGTTGATACACTCGATATTGGCTTGCTTCTGGGAGCAAAAGTGCCTTTTTGGGGTGAATAAGCGACCTAAAGTCCCTAATTTCGCCAAAATGGGCTTGCTCTATATAGGCAGTACTTATTTGAAAATTTTTGGGCAAACCCAAAATTTTCAGACATTTTGTCAGTATTTCTAAGTTTAAATCCCACAAAAACGGAAATTTTTTCTGATACAGGCGTGCAAATGTATCGGCATAATATTCAAAAAACGGAGCTTTGCCATACGCCGAATAAATGGTACGCCAGTGATTCATTGCCCATTTTTGGTCATAATCAATTTGCACATCTTTGGCAATTTGCTTGTTTGAGGCGTGTTTTACTGGTACAACCAATTCATACACCCCATTGGCGGTCATTATCCGAGTACGATTGCGATAGCTTTGTTTTTGATAATTTTCAAAAATATCCAAAAAAATATCTTCGCTCGCCCAACCCAAACTAAAATATTGAACACTAGGCAAATACTGCATTTCGACCACAATCGGTGGTTGAGAGCCATAATCTTCCATTTTACTGCTAAATATAGATTTTAGCTGGCAAATTTGCAAAAATATTCTCAAAACATTTAAAATTTAATCTCTTTGGCTTGCTTGGTAGCCCAATAAAATTGCGCACAAAGGTTCTGAATTTTAGCTAAATTCCTGATAATCAGGTAGTTAGCAAATTGCCTTGAAATTTATAAATACTTGATAGCCGATAGGTTGCAAAATACCAAAAACTTAATTACTCATCTTGAGAAGAGAGTTTTGGTAAATCAATTTTCAAATATTTTTGAAAGTTTAGAAACTTTAAATACATTTAAGCGTAAATAATTATAAACAAAATTCCTAAAAAAATGATAGAATTTGTGTCGGATATAAGTTCTTTAGAAACCTCTGAAATGACTGATAGTCAAGCAATTGAGTATAAAGAGCTGATTGACTACTACGAAATTGCCGGACCGGATTATGCATATTGGAGTCGAGAATTTAATATGCACTTTGGGTATTTTCGGTGGGGAATGAATCCTTTTTGTTTAGAAAAAATGCTCAATCAAATGAATCAAGAAGTGTATAACCGCTTGCAAATTTTACCTTTGCCAAAGGCTAAGGTTTTGGATTTGGGTTGTGGCTTGGGGGCGACTGCGCGTTATTTTGCCCACCAAAATCCGCATCTAACCATCAATGGAGTCAGTTTAGTGCCTTGGCAGATTGAGCAAGGCAAAATTTTGACCCAAAAAGCCGGATTGACCGACCAAGTAAGCCTTCAACAAGCGGATTATACCCGCTTGCCATTTGCCAATGCCAGTTTTGATTATGTGTATGCCCTAGAGAGCAGTTGTTATGCGCAGGGCTGGGACAAAGCCGATTTGTTGCAAGAAATTCGGCGAGTATTGAAGCCTCAAGGCAGGTTTGTAATTGCCGATGGTTTTTTGAAAACTACGCGACTGCCTTTTGGATTGCGCAGTATTTACCGGCAGGTGTGCAAGGCTTGGGCTTTGGAAAATTTTGGCGAGATCAAGGCATTTCAAAATAAATTGCAAGATTTAGGTTTTAAAGACTTGATTATCAAGGACATATCTTGGCACATTGCCCCTTCGGTGGCGTATATACCCTACACCACGTTCAAGTTTTTGTGGTATGAAGCCGGCAAAATGGGGCGATTAGCCCGCCAAAGGCGCAACAATGTGATTGCGCCGATTTTGGGAATGTTATTGGGCTTGGCACGACCTTATTTTGCGTATTATATGATAGAAGGTAGGGCTTAGTAAATCATTGATTATCAGACAATAACGAATTTATAGTTCGTAAATTCGAGCAGATATTGCAAGCCTAGACAAGGGCATTTTTGACAAAATACATATCTACTTCACCCTTGCCTTTGGCATTTACTTTTCCGCGATATTCACAAGCAAATTGGTTTTGGACAAGTTGGTAGGTTTCGCCCGAGATATTTACTTTGCCGACTTCGCCACTGCTTTCTAAACGGCTGGCAAGATTGACAGTATCGCCCCAAATATCATAAGCAAATTTCTTTTTGCCAATTACTCCCGCGACTACTTTGCCGGAGTGAATACCCAATCGACATTCAAAATAAGGCTTTTTCTGGGCAATGCGTTCTTTTTTAAGGGTTTCCATAAAACTTTGCATCTCGAGACCGGCTCTTACAATGTCATAAGGGTTGCTTTCATTGGCAATGGGCAAGCCTCCGGCACACATATAGCTGTCGCCGATGGTTTTGATGCGCTCAAGATTGTGTTTTTCGGTTATTTCGTCAAAAGCCGAGAAACAAAGGTTGAGTTCCTCGATGATTTGTTCGGGGGTGAGTTTTTCGGCAACGCCGGTAAACCCGCGAAAATCGGTAAACAACACGCTTGCCAATTCATATTGTTGGGGGGTGGCTTTGCCGGTTTCTTTGAGTTCGAAAGCAGTTTGCGCCGGTAGAATATTGAGCAGTAGCTCGTCCGATTTGTTTTTTTGTCGTTCTATTTCATCGCGTTGGGCTTCGATTTCTTCTTTTTGTTGTTGAATTTCCTCGAGGTTTTCGGCTAGGTCATTTCTTTGTTGTTTGATAATTTTATTATCTCGATAAAAAAGATAACTTGTTCCTAACAAAGCTAGGGCTACTGTGCCGGCCAAAAGAGCCAAATACCAGTTATTGCGCGATTGAATCAAGGCAATTTTTTTGGCAGATTCGGCGAGTTCTATTTTGCGCTCGGCGAGCAGTTGGTCTTTTTTGCGCAAAGAATCTTTCTCGATGATTGTGAGGTTTAGCTCTTTGATTTCGGCTTCGACTTGGGTTTGTTTGGAGGCGTATTCCGATTTCAAATTTTGATAATCAATTTTATTTTCATCGAGTTTGCGTTCAAGCGCGGCGATATAATTTTTGAGAATGGTGACTTGTTGGTCGGTGATATTTTTGTTTTCGGCGGCTTTTTCCAGCAATATTTCGGCGGGGTGTTCTTCTACTTCTGCCGTTTTTTTGTTTTTTCGGTTGCGGCGCGATTCGCGGGTTTCGGGTTCGGGTTCGGGTTTTTCTTCGGGTTCGGGTTTGGCTTGAGGCTTATCGTCTTTAGCATCTTTCTCTCTTTTTTTAAAAATATTGAAATCAACTTTATTATCTTCGGGTTCTTTGATGGCTACATTGGCATTTTGCAATGATTTTTGTACCAAAGCCGGAGTAGCAATGATGCCCGAGGCTTGCATACGCGTTGAGTTCATTTCATAGCGCAGCACATTGTTTTGATTCAAAAAATTGATATGACTGCCTTCTTGCAACATTTCGGGTTTTTCGGTAATGATAAGCGTAGGTGTACCTTGTACTTTGCTCAAGATATTGCCAAAAAAAGTATTGGCACTGCTGCTTTCGCCAATAAACAAAATTTCGCAGGGCTTTACTTGAAAATTGAAAGAAATTCGCTTGACGGCGATGGTGCGATTGTCAATTTTTTTGCCATTGGCTAGGGTTTTGAGGGCTGCTTCTACTTCTTTGGCATCTAAAATACTGATGACAAAATCGGGATTTGGGTTGCTCCATTTGGCATTTTGGGCAATTTCGTAAATGAGGGCGGCTTTTTGTGCGGGGGTTTGCGCGATACCCGACTGACAAAAAAATAAAGTGAGCAAAAATACCGACAAAAAGAGTGAAATAGGGTTTTTCATATCAAAAGGCTAGTATATCGTAACGGCTTGATTATCAATTAGTTATAGATTAAAAACAAAATTAATTCATTTTTATATGCAAATGAAGCCTAAATATAAACAAGTTTCTAAGAAAATGATAAATTTTGATTTTTAAGGCATTGATTGTTTCTATTTTTCACAAAAAATTTCTTTTCAAAAATATTGTTATAAATTATTGATAATCAATACTTCAGACATTTTTTATAAGTAATTGATTATCAGCTAGTTATGCTATTCTAAATATTTTATGTAACGAGCTGATTATCAGATACTTAGTAAATAACTCGGAAAAGAACCCCCTCCGGGGGCAGAAGGGCTGTTAAGTTCTGAATAAAACCCAAACCCCTCCCCTTTCAGGGAGGGGCTTCCTGAATCTTCCCCATCTCAAGGGAAGAGGGGGTAGGGGGTGAGGTCTAACGGCGAATAAAATTTGGCTCAAAAAGAGAACTTAACAACCCTCCCTGAAAGGGGAAGGGTTTTGAGTGAGTTTTCAGGTGCTACGCAACTTGCATTATCTTAATCAAAGAATCCTTAATTTTTGGCACATTGTAAAAGTGCTAAATATGCTAATTTTTTTTAAATAATTGAAAATCAACGCATTAAGTTCTAATTTTGCTGAAATAATTGCCCAATGAAGTTATTTTAGGAATGATTGTAAAATAAGACAAAGATTTATGAAAATATAAATAATTGATAATCAAGTGATTATATAATTTCTAATGCCTAATTATTGACTTCTAATTCCTTATCAAAATGGACACACTACTACAAGCCAAACAACTGCTCGAACAAGGCGAATTGGTAGCCATTCCTACCGAAACGGTCTATGGTTTGGCGGCAAATGCCCTCAATAGCGAGGCAGTTGCCAAAATTTTTCAAGCCAAAAACCGCCCTAATTTTGACCCCTTGATAGTGCATACTTTTGAAGTTGGGCAAGTTGAAAAATTTGTACTGGATTTTCCGCCGATTTTACAAAAATTAGCCGAAAAATTTTGGGCAGGTCCCCTTACTTTGCTTTTGCCCAAGCAAGCCCTCATTCCCGATTTGGTTACGGCGGGTTTGGATCGAGTTGCGGTGCGCATACCTCGCCACCCTATTACTTTGGCTTTGCTCAAGATGCTTGATTTTCCGCTTGCCGCGCCTAGTGCCAATCCTTTTGGCTACATTAGCCCCACTACTGCCGACCACGTGCGCCAGCAGTTGGGCAATAAAGTAAAATTGATATTAGATGGTGGCGCAAGCCAAGTGGGGATTGAATCCACTATAGTTGGTTTTGAAAACGAGCAAGTTACCGTTTATCGCTTAGGAGGTATTAGTCTGGAGCAAATCGTACAGGTAGTTGGCAAAGTCCACGTAAAGCCTCATTCCTCGTCAAACCCCAACGCTCCGGGTATGCTTGAGAATCACTATGCCCCCCGTAAACCTCTGATTATCAATGAATTAAATCTCAATCAATTTATCCAACAAGGTTATTGGGAATTTGAAAAATGGGGTAAAATAAACGCCGAAGATATGGCGGCTATCAGCTTTTCGCAGACAATGCCCCTTATTCCGCTTGCGCAACAAATTGTCCTCTCGCCCACGCGCCAATATGCCGAAGCCGCGCAAAACTTGTTTGCCGCAATGCGCTCCTTAGATGCGATGAATATCAAAATAATCCTTGCCGAACTTTTGCCCGAAGAAGATTTGGGCAGAGCTATCAATGACCGCTTGCGCCGCGCCGCCGCCAAATGATTTGACCGTTGGGGGGGACTCAAAGCCTCTCCCCAGCCCTACTCCAAAGGAAAGGGAGGAATACAGGAGAAGGAGAGTCATAATTGATTGACTGTGTCTCGCCTCTGGCAGATTTTCAATTAATTGTAGAAAAATCCTAAGGAACAAGAATAAAATAAAGTAAACAATTGAATGGTTCCTCACCACTTTTCAGGAATTGCCTTTGGCAATCCCTCTCGCTTTGTCATTTTGAGCGAAGCGAAGAATCTGAAACTCTTGATAATCAACGCTTTAGATTCTTCGCTTTGCTCAGAATGACAAAGAAATTTTTTTCATTCCTGAAAAGTGG
>JALONJ010000247.1 GCA_025455045.1 Microscillaceae bacterium
AAAAATATATAAAACATTGATAATCAATTATTTAATACTATAAATGCTTTGCTAGAAAAATTAAAAATAACACAACTACGTCATCCTGTGTGGAACTTTGTGGACTTTTTTCGCTTTTAGATAATTATAATTTGTTGATTTTCAATTAATTACAGAAATATTTTAAGACATAGCAATTTAATAAAGTTCCACGCAGGATGACGACTTGGGGGATTTTGGATTGTTTTTTTAAAAATTTAATTTTTTGTACTTTTATAATATGCTTTAAAATATTCACGTTAGTTTAATTCAATACTTCGGTATTTGATGTTTTTTTCGAACACAGATGACGCGGATTGGACGGATTTGCACCCATAAATCCGTACTTATCTGTCTAATCTGCGTCATCGGTATTCCATTTTTAACTTGTGTAGGTGTTAAGATTGATATAAATATCTGTAAATCAAGTACTTATATAAATTTTATTTGCAAAAGTTGGCTCAAAAACAAACCATTTAACCACTAAGAACACGAAGAAAATACCCACAAAGTTCACTAAGACCTTGGTGTTTCTTTGTGCTTACTTTTGTGAACTTTGTGGCAAAATTACTCGGTAAATGTAAGTATTTGATAATCAGTCATTGCAATACAGTGGATAATTTTTATAGGGTGCATTTCAAATTTACGCGTTTCTATTGCCTCACCCTAGCCCTCTCCGAAGGAGAGGAAGTAAGGTGGTAAATTTGAAATGCACCCTTTTTATAAGTATTTTGTGTAAAATCTGATTATCAATGGTCAAAATGCTTGAGCGTGTCTTGCCCTTGGCAAACTTTCAAATATTTGACCCAAACCTCGAGAACCGAAAATTTGAAACTCCCCAAACAATTGAAATATAATACAAGAATAAACACTATTTTTGAAAGTGATTTTTCAAATAGTGATTGTAATATTTTCTTTTGACAAATGAACCTCAATACTCAGTCCTTGCTTCGCAAAGAAGATACCATTGTTGCTCTCTCAACTCCGCCCGGGGTAGGGGCGATTGCTGTCATTCGAGTTTCCGGTAAAAATACCTTAAGCATTGTAAATCAGGTATTTAGAGGCAAAGATTTAAGCCAACAAGCCGGTCATACTTTACATTTTGGTACAATTCGAGATGCCCAAAACAAAGTCATAGATGAGGTAGTGCTAGGTTTGTTTCGCGCGCCCCATTCTTTTACCAAAGAAGACGTAGTCGAGATTTCGTGCCACGGTTCGGGTTATATTATTCAAAAAATCATTGAATTATTGCTGGCGCAAGGGGCAAGGCTGGCATTGGCAGGCGAATTTACACAAAGAGCTTACCTCAATGGGCAAATGGATTTGGCACAAGCCGAAGCCATTGCCGATTTGATAGCTTCAGATTCGCAGGCGGCTCATCAATTGGCAATGCAACAAATGCGCGGCGGGTTTTCGCTCAAAATCAAAGACTTGCGCGAAAAATTTATTCGTTTGGCGGCACTTTTGGAACTTGAGCTGGACTTTGCCGAAGAAGATGTAGAATTTGCCGACCGTACCGAGTTAAAAAAGCAAGTTTCGGACTTAAAAAGAGCCTTGATTGAAATGGCTGATTCATTTTCGTTGGGTAATGTAATCAAAAACGGTGTGCCTGTCGTGATTGTAGGCAAGCCCAACGCCGGAAAATCCACTTTGTTAAATGCCTTACTTGAGGAAGAAAAAGCCATTGTGTCCAACATTCCCGGCACTACCCGCGATGCCATTGAAGACGAAAAAATTATTCAAGGTATTCGTTTTCGCTTTGTAGATACCGCCGGATTGCGCGAAACCGAAGATGTAATCGAGAAAATTGGGGTGGAACGTACTCGTGCCAAAATGCAAATTGCCCGTATTTTGATATATTTGTTTGATGCTCTGACCGAAACCGATTATATCGCGCAAGCCCAAGCCCTCAATAACGAATTTCCTGATGCCAAGTTGTTGCTGGTGGCAAACAAAGTAGATGAATTGAGTAGCTTTGATTTATCATTAACCCCTGATTTACAAGGAATTAGCATTTCTGCCAAAGAAAGAATTGGTTTGGAAAACCTCAATCAAACCCTTTATCAGTTGGTAGCCCAAGACCAAGTTTCGGATACCATCGTGAGCAATATTCGCCATTACGAAAGCCTGCAAAAAGCCCGCCAAGCCCTAGAACAAGTAGAGCAAAGTATGGCGTTAAATCTAGGCACTGAATTGATTGCCAGCGATATCCGCGAGGCAATTTATCATTTAGGCGCAATTACCGGCGAAGTAACCAACAATGATTTGCTCGAGTTTATCTTTAGTAAGTTTTGTATAGGAAAATAATATAAATGATTGATTATCAGGAATTTATATTATTGGTCGTTTGATTTTTGGATTTTTCAATAAAAACCTCAATTTCATTTTTGAGTTCTAACACTCCTTCTTTGGTTTTGGCGGCTTTTTGGGTAGTTTGCTTAACCTCATTCAAAAGTTTGTCAAACCTTGCTTTCATTTCTTCATTAGTCATAAACTTACGCATTTAAAACAAAAACTTTTCTAATCAATACTTCGGACAGTTTTGATAAGTAATTGACAATCAATAGGTTAGGTTATTTTAAATTTTTTATGTAACTACCTGATTATCAAATACTTAGCAAATAACTCGGAACTAAAAACTGTCCGAACCATTGATATTAATAAGTTACTTCCGAACTCACTTTTTTGCTTTTGAAAAGTCGATTAATTTTGGCAATCGTTGAATCAACCAGCGTAAATACTACCGGCACAACCACCAAAGTCAAAAGCATTGAGCTGGTCAAACCACCAATCAAAGCCCAAGCCAAGCCGTTTTTCCACTCTGCGCCCGCCCCACTCGCCAGCGCAATGGGCAACATTCCAATCACCATCGCAATCGTAGTCATCAAAATCGGGCGCAGACGCGTGCGTCCGGCATCTAACAAGGCTTCGTAAGTGGTTTCGCCTTCGGCTTTCATTTGGTTGGCTCTATCCACCAACAAAATGGCGTTTTTTGCCACCAAACCTATCAACATAATCATTCCGAGCATCGAAAAAATATTCAAAGATTGCAAAGTCAGAGCCAAAGCCAGCAATGCGCCAATAATTGCCACCGGAATTGAAAACAAAACTACAAAAGGGTAAATATAAGAATCGTACAAAGCCACCATAATCAAATACACAAACAAAATAGAAGCTAACAAGGCAAAACCCAAACTTCCACCCGACTCGTTTTGGCGTTTGATGTCGCCGTCCACCCCAATCCGAATTTCGCTGGGCAGGTTCATTGCATCAATAATTTTGCGCACGTCATCGCCCACGGTACCCGAAGGGCGACCAATTGCCTGCATTTCGACCGTAACCGAGGGCATACGCGCTTCGCGCTCCAATTTGGAGGGCCCGGTGGTTTGGGCTATTTCGGCAAATTGTTTCATCTTAATCAATTGCCCTTGATTATTGACAAATGCCAGATTCTCAATATCTGCCTGATTGCGGCGGTCAAAAGCATCGAGTTTTACATTGATGTCGTATTCATACTCACCCGGCTTGTATTTGTTATCGCTATTGCCATTAAAAGCCGTTTGCATTGTTGCGCCCACTATATCCATTGACAAACCCAGCTCTGCCAAACGTTCTTTGTCGACTTTTACATTGATTTCGGGGTTTCCATCTTCTACCGAAAGGCGAATGTCGGTTGCTCCGGCAACAGTTTTGGATTTTTCGGCAACTTTTTCGGCATATTTGAGCAAGGTGTCCAAATTTGGTCCAGTCAAAACATATTGCACAGGGGCTTCCATTGCCGAACCCAAAATACCAATCGGTGCCGAGCGTATCACTACTCCGGGTACTTTTTCAATCAATTCATTTTTGATTTCATTGGCATAAAAATCCGCCGACAAATGGCGTTCATTTTTATCAACCAATTTTACATTGACTTCGGCTTTGAAAGGCGCATTAGAACCACCAATAAAATCGGAAGTTGCGCCAATGGTCGTAAAAACACCAATTACTTCTTCGCGCTGAAAAATTACTTTTTCAATTTTTTGCGTTACCAAATTGGTTTGCTCGATAGTGGCATCTTTGGGCAGTTCAATTTGTAAAATAAACTCGCCTCGGTCGCCCATACTAAAAAACTCCGTACCAATAAATCCATAACCCACCAAAGCAAACGAACCCAAAAACAACGCTAAAGTCATTGCCAAAGTCAGAATTTTGTGGCGCAATGACCACTTGAGGATTTTGATATAATTTTCGGTCAATTTTTCTAATTGATCTTCAAACCAATGCACAAAACCGCCTATCCAAGTTTTGGGATTTAATCGCTCCACTTTGGAAAAACGCGAAGCCAATAAAGGGGTAATCGTAAACGACACAAACAAACTTAGTAAAGTAGAAACCACTACTACCAATGAAAATTGGCGCAAAATATTGGAAATCAAGCCATCAGTCAAAGCGATGGGCAAGAAAACCACTACGTCCACCAGTGTAATGGACATTGCCGTAAATCCAATTTCATTGCGCCCATCTAGGGCAGCAGTGCGGCGGTCTTTGCCCATTTCGAGGTGGCGATAAATGTTTTCCAAAACCACAATGGAGTCATCGACCAATATCCCAACTACTAGCGAAAGTGCCAACAAAGTCATTAAATTGAGGGTAAACCCAAATAAATAAATGCCAAAAAAAGTGGTAATCAAAGATGCTGGAATCGAAATCATCACAATTACGGCATTGCGTAAGCTGTGCAAAAACAACAACATTACCAAAGCAACCAAAACTACTGCCAGTTCCAAATCGTGAATCACGGCTTCGGCTGATTCTAGAGTAAATTGAGTAGTGTCTTGAGCAGTTTTGAATTGCAAGCCTTGTTTTTGATAAGTTTTTTCAATATTGGCTAACTCCTTGAATACCAACTCTTTAACGCTTACCGCATTGGCATCGGATTGCTTGCGAATCATTATTCCGATAGAGTTTACCCCGTCCACGCGCGTAAGGGTTTCGACATCGCGTTGGGTGTCTTGCACTTCGGCTACTTCTTTGAGAAATACGGGCGAGCCGTTGCGGTCGGAGACAATCACCACATTTTCTACATCCGTCAAACTTTTAAATTTACCCGCCAAACGAATAAGGCTCTGATTTTCAATGCTTTTGATTTTGCCGGTCGGAAAATCGAGATTGGCTTTTTGAATCGCCTGATTGATTTGCAAAATTGAGAGATTGTAAGCCTCCATTTTTTGTAAATTGACATTGATGCGAATTTCGCGCTGTTCGCCGCCAATAATATCCACCCTGCCTACGCCCTCTACGCGGGCGAGCGCGGGCGCAATCCGTTGGTCAATCATATCGTACAATTCGGTAGAAGCCAATTTGCCGGTAACTCCTAAGCGAATAATGGGGGCTTCGTCGGGGCTGATTTTGCCCAAAACCGGCGATTTGATTTCTTTGGGTAAGCGGGGAATGACCGCATTTACCTTGCGTTGGGCATCTTGCAAAGCCAAATCGATATTTGCCGAAGCATTCAAATCTACGATAACTAAGGAAAAATTTTCAGCAGAAATGGAGCGAACTTCTTTCACGTTTTCCATCGAGGCTATGCCGTCTTCAATCCGTTTAGTAACCGAATTTTCGACTTCTGCCGGAGACGCGCCCGGGTAGGCGGTAGTAATTGTAACGACCGGCTGCGAAAATTTGGGAATCAATTCATAACCCAATTGCGAGTATCCAAATATTCCTAAAAAGGTTAAGACCGCAAAAATCACGACTATAAAGCTGGGTCTCTTGATGGCTATTTCGGTTAAGCTCATTTTATTTGTTGATGTATTGATTTATTGATTTGGTGATGGGTGCATTTCAAATTTACTACCTATAACCCTCTCCTTTGGAGAGGGTTGGGGTGAGGCAATAGAAACGCGTAAATTTGAAATGCACCCTTGGTGATTTATTTTTAATACTGCTATACAAATTTTAAACTGAAAATTATAAGTCATTGATTATCAGTACTTTACGCCTTAGCGTCTTTGCGTGAAAATCATATATATATAGTAGTATTTTTAGTTTAAATATTGTAAACATTTGATTATCAGCAATTAAAAATATTGTAGCACAGCCTTTAGGCTGTGGGAGGCACAACCTGAAGGCTGTGTTACATTCATATTTGTCAAAAGTCAAAGATTATCAACATTTTATAAAAAAATTATTTTTGGGGCTTGCCATTTTTCAGCTTTTTTTGATTTTGAATGGCGGTGGCCCGAGTTTTAGCGGCGATTGCCAATATTTCATTAGATTCTTGTTTCAAGTCTGAGCCATTGCTTGTCCGCCCAAGGCGGAAGCAACCATTATCGACCAACGCATTAAAATCCCTGAAGAAACAATAGTTTTATGACTCTTAAAGCGAAATTTTTTGTCCTATTTTTAAAATAAATCCTGAAATCCTCGACTGTATTTTCCATTAATCACTGCGCTTACTATTTTTTATCTAAATTCTTCATTGAAATAATCAAATCACTAATCAATTGATTATCAGATACTTATGAAACTTACAGAGCAGGAAATCAACCAATCGCCAACTCTCCAAATCAACCAATCATATTACTTAATGACTGAAATCTTCGCGCCGTCTTGCAAATTGATTTGCCCGGTAATGATGATGTTTTCGCTTTCTTTGATTCCCTCAATAATTTCAATTTTATCACCTTTGACTATTCCGACCTTGATGTTGCGGAGTTGGGCGGTTTGGTTGGCTTGGGCAACGTATATTTTGGCATCACGGAGGCTACCAACAATGGCTTTGCGCGGAATCAGCAGCGATTTACCACTCGTGTTGAACTCAAAATAAGCCGTACCAAACATTCCGGCTTTCAAAGGATTTTGGGGGTTATTTGCCAAAGCAATCTCTACTTCGTAGCGTTTAGAATTATCAGCTTTGACGGCTACACTTTTCACAATGCCCTGATAATCAACGCCAAAATGCACTTCGCTTTGGATTTTTACTTTTTGCCCTTCCTTGATTTTCAAAATTTCGGTTTCGGCAACTCTTACAATCATCTTGAGGCTCGATATATCGGTGATTTCAGCAATGGGCGCGCCGGGGGCAAGAAATGAGCCTTTTTCTACGACTTTCCGATTGATGATGCCCGAAATAGGGGCTTTGACCGTAGTTTTGGCAATTTTTTCTTGCAAATCGGCGATTTGTTGCTCGGCATTGGCAAAGGCAAAGCGCGCTTCATCTACTTGTATAGTCGTGGTGGCATTGGAGCTTGCCAAATTTTCAAAACGTTGGAGGTCGCGCTTCCGCTTGTCAAAATTAAGTTGAGCAATTTTGAGTTGGCGTTGGAGGGCTTCGTCGTCAATTTTGAGGAGAGTTTGCCCCTCTCCTATCATACTGCCTTTGTCAAAAAATATACTCACCACCCGCCCGCCGGTTTCGGAGGCAAAATTGAGTTCCCGATGGGCTTCAAAATTGCCGGTAGCGTTAAAATTCCCACCCACCTCTGCCAATTGCGCTTGGGCAATCATCACTGGAAAAATTCCCACCGACTTTTGTACCAGTTTGGCATTTGCCTTCATTTTTTCGCGGTTGGCGTACAAAGTTGCGCCAATTGAAACAATAATCAGGGCAACAATTCCCCAATTACGAATCGTTTTAAAAATTTTCCGATTTGATTGCGTTGATTTAACTTCCGCTTCCATTTTCAAAATATTTGATTTGATTTTTTCTAAAAAAGGCTAGATAATTTGGTTTTGTAATTTCATTTAGTTCGGTTTTTTGTGAACTAATTGAAGAAAAAAATTAATTATTTTTATAATAATTTCTAATTAATTGATTATCAGCTATTTATAAATAAATAGCGAATTTTTATCCATATTTAGGAAATTCTCGCTTTATGCTAAGTCTGAACTCATTTGCGCGCGCAGACTGGACAGCTTACATTTCAATTTTCCTGGAAAGTATCAAAGAACCCATTAAAATTTGTAACCGATTGATAATCAATTAGTTACATAATTCAAATTAAAAAGTATAATACTACTATACATTTTTTAATTCGCCACTAAGACACTAAGGCGCAATTTGTTGATAATCAGACACTTAGAGACTTTGTGTCTTGGTGGCTCTAAATTTTGTATAGTAGCATCAAAAAGTATAACACATTGATAATCAGATATTTATATATTTTGATTACTTAGAAAATTAATTTTATTCTATCAAGGCTTTTAAACTCAAAAACTAGAGGATTTCAAGTGTGTTTTTTCTTGGCTTCTTCCCATTTTTGAATGATGCGCGGCAATTCGTCGATAAAAGTTTGATACAACAAATAAATATTGTGCAGACCTTGGTTAAATTCAGGATGGTCGGTGGTGCGAATCGCCAATACTTCTTTGACTTTTTCTTGCATATTGACCAAAAAATCGAGCCTCTGCCCTACTACCTGCCCCCAGCCCTCGACATTCATTCGGAAATACCGCTTGCGGTCGCCCGCAAAAGTGATGTAATCGACCATTTTTTGGGCTTCTAAAAACTTGAGGGTATTGCTCACGGCACTTTTGCTGGCTTGGAGAAAGTCGACCATTTCGTCAAAAGTTTTGTGCGGCGGTTCGGCAAGCATCAAAAAACCCAATAATCGCCCAGCTAAGGGCGGAAAACCGTCTTTGTCGCACACTACGCCAATTTTTTCAACTTGTTCTTTTATCTTTGCTTCGGTAGTTATCATCATATTTTCTATTACGAAGCAAAGGTAAATAATCTTTATTAGTTCTGCAAAAAAAGAACTAAAAAGTTTTCACAAAACTTACAAAACTGAGGAATGATTAAAAAAAATAACTTACAACAGCTCTCATATTTATAAAGTACTGATTATCAATGATTTACAAATAAGATATTTAAAACTTGTTTTTTACTGGGCGCATTTCAAATTTACGCGTTTCTATTGCCTCACCCCAGCCCTCTCCGAAGGAGAGGATTATAGGTAGTAAATTTGAAATGCACCCTTTTTTACTTGTTCTTAGGGAAATTGCTTTTGAAATATTTGTAAAGCTCAAAACCTAGCATTATTTGTCAGGGCTGTATTTGTTATCTTCAAACATTTATATTACTTTTCAGTTGTCTTATTGAATTATTTGAAGAAAAACT
>JALONJ010000248.1 GCA_025455045.1 Microscillaceae bacterium
ATGAAGACGATTTAATAGGTCCTTTATGTAGAAGAAGTTTATTAATATTCTCAAAAGATGGAAAAAGAATAAATTATGAAAATCTAAATAATGTTACTTTATCTGAGTATGTTGAAAAAATGATAAGTGATAATCTTGATAAAGAAACAGGTAAAGGCATTAGTTATTATGAAAAAGGTAAAGATGCTAAATTATTTTTAAAGAATAAATAAAATTAACCTCCCCCGTTGTTGGCAGTCTTCCACAGGGAGACTGCCAACCATAAATGAAAGAATGTCTTGGACATTCTAAACGCCCAAGCGGTTTATAGTGCAGGTAGCTGTAGGTTAGAAATAAATGTAAGTAATTGATAATCATATACTTACTTAGTTTGCAATAATAATTTATCAGTTAATTCGCTCAAGCTATCCACGCCTTTTTGCATCAATTGAGTGATTTCGTGCATTTTGGTTTGCCACTCGGTTTTATTGTCAGATTGAAGGTATTGCTCAATCAGTTGATTAATTTCGGCAAATACGATAGCTCGTTCTTGTTCAGTTTGCGCTTGGGCGTATTTGAGGGCATATAGTTCTAAATCAGGGGTTTGCATATTCCCATCTGTAACCACTTAGCGTACTAAAAATACTTTTATTTGGTTTTTATTCAAAATACAAAAAATTTAGATTGATAAATATCAAAAAAACAAAATAATAAACGGTAATATTTTTAGCAATGAGTTTGCTTGTTTTTTATCAATATTTTATTTTGTTTTTAAAGGAAAATAAAAATAAAATTTTAAATCATATAAAAAACTAGCATTTTGTTTTAAAATAACCATCTAAGTAGTTACGAATTTTATTAGGTCTTCAGCAAGTTAGTCTTGGATATTGATTGCAAAAAAATCTTCTAAGCACCATAATACATTGATAATCAATTAATTATGAATTATTTATTATTTTATAAACTACTTAAAATGATGGCGGATTTTCGCGTGGCTTCGTATTGTTTGTTATTGACAGCAAGTTAAGGTCGAGGATTTATATTTACAAGTTTTTAAGCAAGTTTAATTGATTATTTTGCAAGTAATTGATTATCAGCTAGTTATATGATTTGGTTGCTAAGATTCAAATTTAAAACTTGGCAGGGAAAATCAGTTATGAGAAGAAAAAAAACGCTCAAAAAGAATGGTTTGGCAGTGCTGAAATGAATAATGCTAGGTGGATAAACCTAGCATTATCGATTTATAACTTGTTGATTATCAGTTATTTAATAAGCCTTGTTTTCATCAATTCAACTTTTTGAATACTTTGGTAAAATTCATCATTTCGCCAATGTCCGAAACTTTGATTTCGCCATTCATAAATGCCATTTGCGGGTTCATTTGCCCGGTCTCGAGGGCTTCGTAGATTTTGTCGGCTACTTCTACGGTTACTTTGGGCTTGCCGTCCCAGCCTTCTTTGACTTCTACTTGCCCGTTCTCGATTTTGATGGTGAATTTGCCGCCATTGTTGCCCGAAATATCATAATGCACAATGGTCTGATAATCAGCCGCTTTCTCAGGGCGGAATCTTTCGCTGAGGCTCAATACAATTTCTTTGGCAATTTTGGTAACTGCTTGATTTTCAGCATCTTCGGCTTTGTAGGCTTTGTTAAATTTCACGCCATCGATGACCAATTTGGCAATGATTTCGCGCATTATTTGCGAAGTACCGCCCGCAATTGTTCCTACGCGCACATCTCGGTAGGCGGCACAGATCGGTGTATCTTCGATATAGCCCATTCCGCCAAACATTTGCAAACATTCATCAATCACCTTTTTATTCAATTCCGAACTCAATAATTTAATCATCGAGGCTTCTTTGACAATGTATTCGCCTTGCGTGTGTAGCCAGCAAGTATGATACACAAATTGCTTATTTTGTTCAATTTCGGAGGCAAGTTGGGCAATATTGTGTCGTAGCACTTGGTATTGATTGATTTTGCGCCCAAAAGTTTCGCGGTGGTTCATATAGTCTAAGGTTTGCTCAAGGGCAACTTCGTTTGCGCCAATGGAGCTAATGCCAATCACCAAACGCTCCAATTGAAAACTATCCATAATGTAATAAAAGCCCTTGCCTTCTTCGCCCACAATATTCGAGACCGGTACGCGCACATTGTCAAAAAATACTTCGGCGGTATCGGAACTATGCAAGCCCATTTTATTTAATTTGTTGCGGCTTACGCCGGGCGCATCACCATCAATGACTAAGAGGCTAATTCCGCGCTCGGTTTTGACGGCAGTGCAATAAAAATCGCAGTAAGTTCCATTGGTTATCCAGAGTTTTTGTCCATTGACAATAAAATCATCGCCTTCGCGGCGCGCATACGTGCGAATCGCCGATACGTCCGACCCCGCGCCCGGCTCCGAAACTGCCAAAGCCGCCACTTTGCGCCCGGCTAAGGCATCGGGCAGGTATTTGGCTTTGAGTTCTTCGCTACCGGCTTTGGCGATGTGGTTGGTAGCCATAAACATATGCACGCTCACATTGGAACTAAAACCGCCATTGGTGCGGGCTAATTCTTCCAAAAAAACCACCGAATACCAAAAATCCAGCCCCAAACCGCCATATTTTTCTTCGTGGCATATCCCCAAATAACCTTGTTCGCCCATTTTTTCCCAAATGCTCTTGGGTACTTGGCGGTTTGCCTCCCACTCGGGCGCGTAAGGCAATACTTCTTTTTTGAAAAAATCGCGCAAAGTTTCGCGGAATAATTGATGTTCTTCTTGAAAATAAAAGGATTTCATCGGCTCAATATTGTTAAAATTTTATTTCAAATAATTTTAATGCAATTTATGGAAAATATTTTATTTTTCAAATTTTCCAAACCTTGTATACTAATTAAAATGAAATTGCAGGTAATTTGTTTGGAATGGCTTCAATTATTCTTGATGGGTAGGTGAAAAGTATTTTCTTTAAAATTCATAATGCCTTGATAATCATGCACTTACTATTTTATTTATTAGAAATTGTAAAATCCGAAAAATATTTTTACCATTGCCCAAAAACAACTAAATTGCGTGTATTTATGAGTTGGAGTGCGGTCGGCAATGCTCCGTCACCGATGCCCCCCACCCAACGGCATAGTACACACAGGTTGTTAGGAGTCATTATAAAAAATCACAGTGATACATTTTAAACTAAGAGAATTAGACAGAATATTACCCGTTGGACAGGAATCCAATTTATCTACATGTTGGTTTTGGTTGACTGATGGCGACTTATGGTTAAAATTTGGCAACCAAACAATTTATGAATATTCAAAAGAAGCTATTAATTTTTTTGGAAACAAAACTACATCATACAATGATTATCCTTTAGTTAGGTTTATTGAAGACTTCACTGGAATTTTTGACAAAATTAGAGAGACAATTCCAGAAAAATTTTATCTCTTGACAAAAGACCTAAAAAAATTCGGGTAGTGCCACAGATGTAATGCTGAAAATTACCTCAATACCTTTTCACTAATAATGTTCAGCATTATATTTAAGGCACTACCAAAATTCGATACTGACTCTAAAAAATGGCTTGATATTTACGACACGGACGAAGACGAATACAGCGATTTTTATTTTGAAGAGTATGACAAATTAATTTCGTGGACATACCAAAGAACCTTTGATTCTGGACACTTAATTGGCGGACCACATTTGTCGTTTTTTAGAAGAAACAATAAAGTGCGAATTGTTTGGGACACAGAACATATTTTGGAAAATGGTATAAGTTTGTGGACAGCGAAGGACGGTAGCTTTGAAATGAACTATTCTGACTTTGTAGAAAAAATAAAAGTATTTGGTCAAGCTTTCTTTTCCGCAATGGACAAACAAGTTGAGTTAGCTGTTGCAAAAGAATGGGAAAACATTAAAATTGACAAGCAAAGATTAGTTGAAGAACACAAAGAAAGAAAAGATGAGTTCTTCTCAACTCTTATGCTACTCGACGAAAAGCCAACTGACCAAACTAACTGGACAGAAGTAGAACAACTATTTAACCGAATGACAAACGAAATAAAATAACGAACCCCTAACCTACCCAAAAGTGGCGATTCAGTGGTTAAGTCAAGTCTTGTGCTTCCAAACCCACCATATCGCCAAGCGACAAACCATCGGCTAAAATTATAGAAAACAAAACACAATATGCGGACAGTTCAGATAAAAGTAAGTGAAACCGACTTCCAGAAGTACAACTTTGGAGATGGAGAAATCAAATTTACCGATTTGGTAGAGATGATAAGCCGAGAATATGCCCGAAAAGCTCTTTTGGAGTGTAACGAAATAGCTAAACAGGTTGGACTTTCAAAAATGACAATGGACGAAATCAATGCCGAAATAAAAGCCATAAGAGATGCAAAAACTCATTCTTGATACAAACGTCATTGTTTCAGCACTCATTTCAAGTTCTATTCCAACCAAAATTTTGTACGAATTAGTGCTTACCAAGAAAGTGGAAACTTGTCTTTCCGAAGAAGTATTTGCCGAGTATGTAGAAGTATTGAACCGAGATAAGTTTGCCAAATTTGCTAACTTCAAGGCAAAGGCGGAAGTAGTTTTGAGCAAACTACGCGAAATTTCAACTTTTTACCAAACCGACAGAAAGGTAGAAATCTTGACAGATACAAGCGACAATAAGTTTTTGGAATTGGCAGCGGTAAGTTCGGCAGACTACTTGACAACCGGCAACACGCTTGACTTCACTATAACAGAATTTGAGTACACAAAAATATTGACACCGAGAGAGTATTGGGACAACTACACACCAAAAGAATAACAAATTCGGCTAACGCTGCATTTGTGGCAAGGCGGACAGAGGTTGCTAAATTGAAATTTTGGGCTTTTTATTGGCTTTTATGCGTGTGGGAGCGATAATGCTACTAAGCCTGCCCTTTGCAGACATTTTTCCGTTGCTCGCCCATTTTTTCCCAAATACTTCTGGGTACTAGGCGATTAGCTTCCCACTCTGCCACGTGAGGCATTACTTCTTTTTTGAAAAAATCGCGCAAAGTTTCGCGGAATAATTGATGTTCTTCTTGAAAATAAAAGGATTTCATTGGCAAAACATTGTTAAAATGTTATTTCAAATAAATTGAATTCAATTTATGGAAAATATTTTGTTTTTCAAATTTTCCTTTTAGTGTCTTCTCAAATAATTATTATAGATGAAAAATATTTTGAGAAAATTTAATTAGTTTTGACAAAGCTCTTTTATAAATTGCTACTTAAGAACATAGATAAAATCTTCACCACATTTGAGAAAAATTGTAATGCAGGCTGTTAGCCTGCACCCGCAAATGAGTTTAGGCTTGGAATAGAGCTAGAATTTCCTGAAAATGGGTAAAGATTCTATAAATAATTATAAAATATTGGTAATCAGATATTTAGGTTCTTCACCACTTTTCAGGAAAATTGTAATGCAGGCTGTCTAGCCTGCCCGCGTAAATGAGTTGAGGCTTAGAATAAAGTCAGCACGTCCTCAAAATGGGTAAAGAACCGATATTTATAAACTTTATATCAACTATTTACAAAAAAAGAAGCTAAGAATCAGTGAAACTATTTTACCTCAAACTCAGTCCAGCCCAAGACAAAAATCCGAAAATAATATTTACCCTTTTCTCTTTTAACTGCCAAAAAGCCCCGATAGCCGTCCTCGACTTCGATAGGATTAAGTTTTTTAAATTCTTTGGCATACAAAAAACCGGCTTCATAAAGCATTGTGTTATCGCGCATATTTTTGAGAATACGATGCAAGAGTTTGGCTTGTTCGGGCTTGTTGAGTACCAAGGGGCAATACATATACAAAAAATCGGCTTTTTGAAAATACGCATCGGGTAGTTTGGTGGCATCGCCTTGGCTAATTTCGGTCAAACCTTTGTCCGACATCGGTTTTAAGGCTTTCTCGGCGGTCTCGTGAAGTTTTTGCTCGTATTCTACCCCATAAGACTTGTCAAAACCCATACACAAAGCCGTATATAATTTGTCGCCATTGCCCGAACCCACATCCATAAAACTGCGATGCTGGGGTTCTTTGAAATAATACAACATTTGGGCAAACTCCACCAAAGGCAAGCGCGAAAGATACCATTCCAGTTTGTGTTTGCGGTCGTACTCACGGTTGGGTTCGGCATAAATAGCCCGCACAAAGCGCGTAGTGATAGAAAACTCAAAATTACGCTGTTTGCACAGTTGATACACCTCATAAGCTCCCATTTTTTGGGTATCTAATTCTTTTTTGATTTTATCGGGATTGGAAAACAAATCGGCATACTCGAGTAATTTTGATGAATCCGCTTGCGATTTGGTGCTAGGTGGGGTGGGGTTACAAGCCCACAAACCTGCCCACAAGCCACAAAGTAAAATTCTTACTAACATATTTTTAAAGGGGTTTGGTTTTTAAGATTCATTTTGACACAAAAATACTAATTATTCCAAAAAACAAAGCCCGATTTAAGAGATTGGACTCTAGTTTAAGTGGCAGTCTATCCTGAAAGTGGGTATGAAAAAAAAGCTGTTTGTACTATATTTCTCAATTCTTAGGAAAAATTTTTAAAAAATAGCGCGTATAAAAATCAAGAGCTATTTCTGAATAGATGTACTGCTTGCCACGATACTTGATACCATAGGGAAAAGCCCGAATTGTCAGCCATTTCTCTATTTCCTCGCCAGATTGGTCAAAACCTCGATTGTAAGCTCCGGCAAAAAAGCGAATTTTTGCCCCCAAAGTCGCAAAGTTTTTTTGAAATTTATGCTGCACAATGGTGTAAAAAGCCTGCAAATAACGCAGTTGCCAAGTCAAATCTTTGAGTCTTCGCAAGCGTTCTTGGCGAATGGCTTTGGGTTGGGTTGGAGTGTATTTGCTCAAATCGAGGTAGTTAATCAACTGGTGATCAAGGATATAGCTTTCTATTTTTTCAATAAAAGAAGGCTTCATCTGAAACCTGCCAATCGAGAAATCGGCATACACGTTGCCATAATTTACATACAAAATTTCTAAAGAAGCAGCCTCTAGCATATTTTGTACTTCGGAGTAGCGCACCATTTCGGGGAATACAGCCGGTAGGATAGTATGTATATCTACTTGATTATCAGATAGTTGGGCTTTCAAAAGTTGTTGATTGCTTCGCAAAAAAGCGAGGGCATTTTGATACGCATTTTGATAGTTTTTTTCGTACTCCAGCGCATTTTGCGCACTTAGCCTGCCTATCTCGAACAAAAAAATCAGTAAACAAACTATGGCGCGAATCATTGGAATTAAATTGAATGGTTTGATTATCAATAAGTTGCTTATTTTTTAGCTACTCATTATATGCTAAACGATTCTTCGGAAAAATATTTCAAAAAGTCGATAAAATATTCTTTTTACACACAAAAAAACCGATTTTAGGCAAATCGGTTTTTTTTAGTTTTAAGAAATATAAGCTAAAGATTAAGCAGATTTCTCGTTTTTCATATCTTGTACTTGAGTACGAATTTCTTGAGCAAGAACTTTCAAATCTTGCATACCTTTACGTACGCGAGTGCCGGCGGCTTGATTGCCTTTGTTGTAGAATTTGTCAAAATCGCCTTCGAGGTCTAAGACCAACTTACGTAATTCTTCGAATCTGTTCATAAGTAATTTAAGAGTTATGGGTTTTAAAATAAAAAAATAATTAGTTTCTGAGGAGTTGGTGTCTTTATATATTTACAAATTTATACATAAGTATTTGATAATCAAGTAATTATATTAATTTAATAATATTTAATTATCAAATTTTATCCCAAAATCAGTATTATACAGCCATTGAGGCTACTTCGTTGCTATAAGCTCCTATTTTGAGTTTTTCGGCAACTTTTTCAAAGGCATTCAACGTTTCTTCTACATCTTCCAAGGTGTGAACGGCTGTTGGAATCAAACGCAACATAATCACGCCTTTGGGAACGACTGGGTACACCACAATTGAGCAAAAAATATGATAGTTTTCACGCAAATCAACTACTAATTGAGTGGCTTCGCCCACACTCCCGCTCAAAAACACCGGAGTTACCGGCGATTGTGTAGCCCCTATATTGAACCCGCGCGCTTTTAAACCGCTTTGCAAAGTATTGACAATTTTCCAAAGATTGTCTTTCAATTCGGGGCGGGTGCGTAGCAATTCTAAACGTTTGATAGCTCCTTCGACAAGGGGCATCGGTACGGTTTTGGCAAATATTTGTGAGCGCATATTGTAGCGCAAGTACGTGGCTACTTCTTTGGTAGTGGATACAAAAGCCCCAATACTAGCCATTGATTTGGCAAAAGTAGAGAAATACACATCAATACCCTCTTGAATACCCAAAAACTCGCCGGTACCGGCACCGGTTTTGCCCATCGTGCCAAAGCCGTGGGCATCATCGACCAATAAGCGGAAGTTGTATTTAGATTTAAGAGCTACTATCTTGTCCAAACAGCCCACCATTCCCGACATACCAAATACGCCTTCGGTAATCACCATAATACCACCGCCGGTTTCTTCGGCTAGTTTTTCGGCGCGTTGGAGTTGTTTTTCGCAACTCTCGATGTCGTTATGTTTATACACAAAGCGTTTGCCGAGGTGCATTCGCAAGCCGTCAATGATACACGCGTGCGACTGCTCATCATAGACTACTACATCTTTGCGGTCGAGCAAAGAATCAATAATGGATACAATGCCTTGGTAGCCAAAATTTAACAATACGGTGTCTTCTTTGCCGACAAACTCCGAAAGTTGTTTCTCAAGCAAATCGTGTTGGTCGGAGTTGCCCGACATCATTCTCGCCCCCATTGGGTAAGCCAAGCCCCATTTCATTGCTGATTCGCCATCTACTCGGCGTACTTCGGGGTGGTTAGCCAAACCTATATAGTTGTTCAAACTCCAGTTGAGCATCGGTTTACCCATAAAATTCATTCGGGGACCGATTTCGCCGGTAAGTTTGGGAAACATAAAATATCCGTGGGCTTCATCGGAATATTGACCCAATGCGCCGCGATTTTTTCTTACTTTGTCAAATAAATCCACAAGCCTATACTGTAAAGAGTGAAAAAAAATCTAAAAATGCTTAAAATCGCTTCAAAAATAGCTTTCCTACCTAATTAGTTTTTACAAAGCGAAGTCATTTTTATTGTTGCAAAAGGGCTTTTAAGTAATCCTTTAATATAATTTTTTTAATAAAAATTTATACTTTTATTAGATAAATTCTTTTACTTTCGAGAAATAATTTATCAAAACCTCAAAATTTTGCAGGATAGGGGTTTTTCATTTTTGGGCTATTTGATTTTTGATTGCAGATATGCTCAAGTCTTTGAATTTATTTTAAAATTCAAAATTCAGATTGTGATTTTGGAGGAGGGTTATCAGGATTTTAAGGGTTTGGCGGGCAAATTGAAATATTTTGACAGTTTCTGGGTTTTATACTATGTAAATAAGTTGGTCATTTTTTTAAATGAACTACTAACTAAGTCGCGCTTTTGATGGATAATCAGCGTTTTGAATTGGCACACCTGCCCGATAAGGGTATGCCCATTTTGAAAACTTGTCCGCCTCTGGTGGAGCAACACATTCCTTATCAGGCATTTATAAAAAAAATAATTATTCTCTCATTTTATCCAGCAATTCATTCAAAACCTTGGCTTCCGACTCCGAAACTTGGTGCAAAACCAGCTCCATATCATCCATTCGTTGGTCAATCAATGCCAAAAGCTCCAAACCTTTGTCGGTGATGGTTACATCCACCAAGCGGCGGTCTTGTTCACATTCTACTCGGCTCAAAAGCCCTTGCAAGCGCAGTCGTTCTACAATGCGCGATACATCAGACATTTTGTCAATCATTCGCTGGCGAATATCCGACACCGACACCGGCTTGGGGTGTTGCCCACGCAATATGCGCAATACATTGAACTGCTGAACGGTAATATCGTATTCTTTCAAAAAATCTCGATGTTTGTTATCGAGCCAATTGGCGGTAAAAAGTAGGTTGATAGCCAACTTTTGAAATTCATTGCGAAACTTAGATTGCTGGATTTCTTCCTCAATTTTCATTGATGTATGATGGTTTTGTAAGTTTATATCAGGGCTTATGTTCCAATTCATTTGTCAAAATAAACTAAAATGTAAATACGAAGCAACATCTTTTTAGTTTTAAAAACAATGTTTAAACAAAAAAAGTTTAAACCTGTTTTTAAACCTTAGTCAATTAGATTTATTTTTTTATTTTTGCGAGTTCATTGCCGAGGGCTTGGTATTTCTACTCGAGAGCTAAGCGCTTGATTATCAATGGGTTATTTGAAAACAAGTTCTTGACATCTTTCCCCAAAAATACTTTTCTTATCAATTATGATAAAGAGGTGGAAATTATTTTTTAGGTTCTTTACCCATTTTGAGGAAATTCTGGCTTTATTCTAAGCCTCAACTCATTTACGCGGGCAGGCTAGACAGCCTGCATTACAATTTTC
>JALONJ010000249.1 GCA_025455045.1 Microscillaceae bacterium
ATGCTGATTATCAATTGCTTATACTTTTTGTTATTTTTATAAATGTAAAAGTTAAAATATCAAACTTTTGTTCAGTTATTTTACAGTGGGAATTGCTGATTTTACTTTCTATCTTGGTGATAAGTATCTGATTATCAGTTACTTATAACTAATATTATTTAGTTTACCACAAAGTTCACTATTTAGGCACCAAGAAACCCAAAGTTCTTCGTGTACTTTGTGGGTATTTTCTCGGTGTTCTTGGTGTTTAAATAGTTTATTTTTGGATTAGCTTTTGCAAATAAAATTTATATAAGTGTTTGATTTACAGATGTTTATATCACTTTTAATAAAACAATTTAATCCAATAGTTCGGACAGTTTCTAATTCTGAGTTATTTGCTAAGTATCTGATAATCAGTTTTTACATAAAATACTTGAAATAGCATAACCTATTGATTATCAATTGCTTACAAAAAAGTATCCGGTCGTATTTTTAATAGTGTTGCCTTTATTTTATATCTATTCCTATGATAAAAATTCAGGAATCAGATTCAAAAAATCGTAAATTCAAAGTTTCAAATTCACAAATCTAAATGAATCGCCCCATTTTTCGCCAAAAAGCCCTAGAAAGATTAGCTTCACCCGAAAACTTGCACGAGTTGGTGCAAATTACCAGTCCACGCAGTTGGTTGGTTTTGATAGCTTTGGGAGCAATTATCTTTTTTTTCTTGCTGTGGAGTGTAGTAGGCGAAATTCCCAAAACCGTGCGGGGGCAAGGCATTTTGATTCAATCGGGTGGTATTACCGAAGTTACGCTTTTGGGTTCGGGTATAGTGAGCCATATTTTGGTGGAAGAAGGGCAAGAAATCAAGCAAGGCGATACATTGGCAATCATTGCCCAACCCGAACTACAACTGCAAATGGACAAAGCCAAAGAAAAATTAAACTACTTCAAAGCCAAACGCAACAAAATCATTCAATTTAACCTCAATTCCGAAGAACTGAGCAAACTCTATCAACAAAAATACGATTTACAAGGTCAATTATCTTTGTCGCAACGCCAAGAACGGACTCTGGAAGAAAATTTGGCTACTCAAGAAGAACTTTTCACCCTCAAAAATATTGGCAAAGAACAACTCAACCAAGCCCGAATGCGCCGAATCCGCGCCCAACGCAATACCTTGGTTTTGGAAAATGAAGTAAAAAAAGTTAACAATTTTATCAATGGCATCAATCACCCCCAAGCCAATGAATTGGAAAGTTTGGACATTGAAATCAATGATTTACAACAAAGTTTAGATGAATTGGAAATCAAATATACCCTTTCGGCTTACGTGCGTAGCCCTTATCAAGGCAAAGTGATTGAGCTAATGACCAAAAAAGGGCAGTTAATTGAGCAAGGTACACCTGTGGCCAGCCTCGAGGTAGCCAATCCAATTTCGCGGCATTTGGAAGCCATCATTTATGTTGCGCCCGATGAAGGCAAAAAAATTGATACCAATATGATGGTAAGAATCGCCCCCTCGACGGTCAAAGTGGAGGAGTACGGTTATATTGAGGGCGAAGTCATCAAGGTTTCTGAGTACCCTTCTACCCGCCAAGGAATGGCTAAAGTGTTGGGGAGTAGTGATTTAGTTCAAACTTTTGCCAAAACCGAATCACCCATCGCCGTAGTTGTAAAACTCAAAACCGCCAAAAACAAAAGCGGCTATCAATGGACTTCCGCCAAAGGTCCCAATACCGAAGTCAAAGCAGGAACGCTTTGCGAAGCCAATATTGTAGTTTCGCGCCAAAAACCTATCAGTCTAATGTTTCCGGCAATTGAGTAATTGTACAAGTATCCGATTTTTTGAATTGGATAAAATATTCAATTTGATAAAACACATAATACTACAATACAATTTTTAAACTAAAAATTATAAATCATTGATTGTCAGTACTTTGCGCCTTAGCGTCTTTGCGCGAAAATCATAAATGTATCGTAGTATTAAAACACCGCATTTAAAAAATGTATAAACTTGATTATCAGGCACTTATCAGTTTTTGCCAAGCCTGATTGACTTTCTCGAACTCAAAACTTTCTATAATTTTATTCATTTTCGCCTCAATTTCGGATAAACACAAGTTGCCAATACTGCCCTCGTGGCTGTGATTGATTTGCTGACTTGGGGCAAACGAGCCTTCGGCTATTTGCTGCCCTACTTTTTGATAAGCCTCACGAAAGGGTAAACCCTTGATTACCAATTGATTGACTACTTCGACACTAAACAAATATTGGTACTTTTCATCGGTCAAAATATCGGATTTGACCTGCATTTGGCTCATCATCAATTGCATTGCTTGCAAGCACTCTTTGAGGGTATCAATTGCCGGAAACAAACTCGCTTTTAAGATTTGTAAATCTCGGTGATAGCCCGAAGGTAAGTTGTTGATTATGAGGGTTATTTCATTGGGCAAGGCTTGGATTTGATTGCACTTGGCACGTATCAGCTCAAATACATCGGGGTTTTTTTTGTGCGGCATAATGCTCGAGCCGGTGGTGAGGTGATCGGGAAAACTAATGAACCCAAAGTTTTGGCTCATATACAAAGTAGCGTCCATTGCCAAACGGCTCAAGGTGGCGGCAATATTTGCCAAGCCCCAAGCAGTATTTTTTTCGGCTTTGCCACGAGTCATTTGGGCATATACTACATTATAATTGAGATTGGCAAAGCCCAACAAATCAGTAGTCATCTGCCGATTCAAAGGAAAAGACGAACCATAGCCCGCCCCCGAACCCAAAGGATTTTGATTGATTAAGCGAAAAACACTTTGCATCAGCAATAAATCATCGCTCAGACTCTCGGAATATGCTCCCAGCCATAAACCAAATGAAGAGGGCATTGCAATCTGCAAATGGGTATAGCCGGGCAACAACACATCTTTGAATTGCCGACTCAAATCAATCAATAAAGCAAACAATCGTTGCGTTTCCTCGACAATTTCTTGAATTTGCTGGCGCAAAAATAGCTTAATATCCACCAACACTTGGTCATTGCGCGAGCGTCCGCTATGGACTTTTTTGCCAATTTCGCCTAGTTTTTGCGTCAAAAGCCACTCGACTTGGGAGTGTATGTCCTCTACTCCGTTTTCAATTCGAAATGCTTGCGCTTTGATAGTTTGGTAAATGCGTTTGAGTTCGGCTTGCAAAATCTTCAACTCTGTTTCGGGCAACAAATCAATTGCCGCCAACATCTCAATATGGGCTAAAGTGCCGATTACATCCCATTCGGCAAGTCGCAAATCAAACTCCGTATCTTTGCCAATGGTAAAATGCTCAATAAATTGGTCGGTCGCAATGCCTTTGTCCCAGAGTTTCATAGTAAATAAATTACAGTATAGAAATTATTTTCTTGAAATATTCAAAAGTTAAGTAATTGATTATCAATTATTTACAAAAAAAATAAAAAAAATGAACATTTTGGGCTTTTTTTAACTTATATCCAAAATATTTTTAACTACACCCTAGATATTGTAATAAAATCTTTAAAATGTAGGATTTAAATTTTTTTCCAGAAATTCTTACTTTAGACCTCAAAAATTCGATAAAAAAACCAATTTTGGGGCAAAAATTGTATAACAAAAAGCAAATCGCGCCAATAATTGCTTAGGTTTGCCCACGTGATACCTTACTTACCACCAACAATTAGATAAATTTTGAGTTGCTTTACTCATAAGTGTTTGATAATCAATTAGTTATATATTTTTTTCAAAATATAAACTCATCATAATAGCCATTATTATAAAAAATATGTTTTTAGCCCTAAAGATGCAAATACACCAGCACACAAGTTTAAAGACCTTTTTCGGGGTTTGTCTATTTTTGAATTGTTGGTTATTCACCACTGCTTTTGCGCAAAACTCCGATATTGAGCACTTGCGCGCCCAAGTCAACGAAAGCAAAAAAGACTATAACCAAGTGAAGGTTTTGAATGATTTGGGTAGGCAATTGATGGGTTTCAAAGCCGAAGAATCTAAAAAATATGCTGAGAAAGCCCTCAAACTAGCCAATCAACTCAATTTTCAAGAGGGTATCGCCGAAGCCTATACCACACTGGGGCATTTGGAAGTATTCAAATTTGACCGCCCCGACAGAGGCTCAGAATACCACGAAAAAGCCTATCGTATTTACAAACAACTGCACGAAACGGGCATCATTAATAGGTATGTAGTCTATGATTTTTTGAATATTTATGCTTTACCGGCTTACAAATTTGCCGTAGAAGCCGACTCTAAGCGGCGCAAATATCGCAAAGCCATTCAAAACTATGGTAAATTGAATACCGAATTTACCGATTACTTGACCAACTTGGCTTCCGAAACACAAGAACAACTCGCAAATACCGAAAATAAACTGACAGACACCGAAAATAAACTCAGCAATACCACCACCCGCCTCATAGAAACCGAAACTTCGGAACGCAAGTTAGCCCTTGAGAAAGTCAAAATTTCGGGTAGTCTTGAGAAAAAAGAACTCGAAGCCCTTGCCCTTGCTGATAGCCTTTATGACAAAGAGTTGGAGTTGAAAGAAAAAGCCCTCAGCCTCTTGCGCGAAAAAGCCCAAAGAGCCACCGCCGAACAAGAAAAAGCCAAACTCGCCCAAAAAGCCGCCGAATCAGACCGCCAACGACTGTTTATCATTTTGATTTCGGTTGCCCTGCTGATGAGTATGTTGCTGGGCTTGGTGGTACTGCGTAGCTGGTGGCGTACTAAAAAAGTGAATCGAGTCTTGCGCGAACAGAAAAACGCCTTAAAACAAAAAAACGAAGAAATAAACCAGCAAAATGAAGAAATACTTGCCCAACGCGATAATATTGAACAACAAAATGCGGCACTTCAACAACAAAAAGAGGAGATTTTGAGCCAAAGAGACAATATAGAGCAACAAAATATTATCCTCCAACAACAAAAGGAGGAAATTATGGCGCAACGCGACTTTTTGTCAGACCTCAACTCCGAAATTGCCGAAGAACGCGATAAATCCGATAATTTGTTGCTCAATATTATGCCTGCCGAGATAGCTCAAGAGCTTAAGCAAACCGGCAAAGCCGCTCCGCGTTATTATGAAATGGCTACGGTTATGTTTACCGATTTTAAAGGCTTTACCAAAATAGCCGAAAAACTCACGCCCGAGCAAATCGTTCAAGAATTAAACCGTTGCTTTCAGGCTTTTGATGAAATCATTGAAAAATATGATTTAGAAAAAATCAAGACAATGGGAGATGGCTATCTGTGCGCCGGAGGCATTCCGATTGCCAACAAAACCAACCCAATTGATGCGGTAAAAGCGGGTTTGGCAATGCTTGATTTTATGAATGAACTCAAAAAACAAAAAGAACAAAACAATGAGGCTCTTTGGGAAGTACGGGTAGGTATTCATACTGGTCCTTTGATAGCCGGAGTAATCGGCAAAAACAAATTTGCTTACGATATTTGGGGCGATACCGTCAATGTAGCCTCTCGTCTCGAAGCCAGTGGCGAAGCCGGTAAGGTAAATATCTCAGGCGATACTTACGAATTGGTAAAGTCCTATTTCAAATGCCAATATCGTGGAAAAATATTTGCCAAAAACAAAGGTGAAATCGATATGTATTTTGTAGAAAGCAAAGCCTCATTTTTGCAAGGTATTCAAAATATCGCCGGATAATTTGGGCAAAGACTTTAAAAACAAGGCAAGTTAATAAAAATGTAACTAGCTGATAATCAGGTCTTTATGCAATATTTAATCCTTAATTGTTAACTCTTAATTTCTAAATTGAGTTACTAAATCAGTTTTTTTGCTGTACTTGAGGCAAATTATTGCTAATTTTGGAAAGTTTTTTCAATATTTGCACTCAAAATTGAAGTTTTTATAATAGTTCGTATTTTTCAATGAAATTAAAAGAAATAGCTGCTATATCGGGCAAGCCGGGTTTATTCAAAATCCTTAAACCCACCAAAAACGGAGTAATCGTAGAATCACTCGACGATAAAAAAGCCAAAATGGTAGCCGGTGCATCACACAGGGTTTCTATTTTGCAAGAAGTATCTATCTATGCTACCAATTCGGAAGGCTCGGTAGCCCTTGCCCAAGTTTTGCATACCATTTATACCCAATACCCCGAGGGGGTTCAATTAGATGCCAAATCTTCAGAAGCCGATTATCGTAACTTCTTGGAGCAAATAGTGCCTGATTATGAGCGCACCAAAGTATATGCTTCCGATATGCGCAAGCTGGTAACTTGGTATCATACAATTTTGAAATACTCACCCGAAACTTTTGCCACGCTACTCGAAGTAGAAACCCCAGCTACCGTAGCGGGTGAAGCAAAAACCGCCAAAGCTACCCCCACCGGAGAAGCCGAAGCCACTCCTGCCGTAGAAACTCCAGTAGAAACCGCCGAAGCCACTCCTGCCGTAGAAACTCCAGTAGAAAGCGATGAGCCAAAAACTGACCCAAAAGTCAAAAATGAAGCTCAAGAAGTAAAAGAAACCAAAAAAACGTCCAAGAAAAAAACTACTGAATAATCGCATAGCTTACTGTTAATCAATATATTACAAAAACTCCAAGTTTTATTCCCCAAAACCTTGGAGTTTTTTTTATGGAAATACAGATCGCCTTGAATGAAACTTTTGGGCGATTAAAAATCTCTACCAACGATAGTTTTGCTATCAAATAAGTGAGATTAACCTAGTTTAGTCATTTTTTTTATTATTTTTGTGGTTACTAAATTACTCTAAAAATAATAACAATCAATCTCTCCTTTGAGAGAAAGGAGGCTTTTATGCGGCATTATACCATTGAATACCACACTCAAAACACCTACGAGGCGGTAGTCAAAGAAGGACATTTTGAGCTAATGATTACCCCTTGCAACTCAGAAATTCAGCAGTTGGAAAAAATGGAATTTAATCACTCTTTGCAAGGACAGTTTTTCTTTAGCCAAAGCAAATACAATTTTGAGACCCTACACATCCGTACCGAACGGGCTTTTACCCAATTTGAATTGAAATTTCGGGCTTTGGTCAAAAAAGCAAGCAACAATATCAACGTTTGGAATGGACTCAGCCCCGAAGCCGAAAGCCAACTATTGACCGATACTGATTTTTTTATCCACCATCAACCTTTTTTAAGTCCTACTGTACTTACACAATTGAGTTCTCAACACATTCCCGATGATTTGCAAAGGCAAAACCACGAAAATATCGGCACTTATCTCAATCGACTCAATGGGCAATTGGTCAAACACCTCCAATACCAAGTCGGCGAAACCACTCCGCAAACCACAGCTCAAGAAGCCTTAGCCAAAGGCAAAGGAGTATGCCAAGATTTTAGCCATTTGATGATTGGTATTTTGCGCACTCAAAAAATTCCGGCTCGTTATGTATCCGGCTATTTGTACGGACTTCAAAACCACGAGGAAGCCCAACTTCACGCTTGGGTCGAGGCTTGGATCCCCGAATTGGGCTGGAAGGCTTTTGACCCCGCCAATCAATTGATGGAAGACGAACATTACATCAAAATCGCCCACGGGCGCGACTATGCCGATTGCCAGCCTATCAAAGGCGTACTCAAAACGCAAGGCAATCACCAAACCAATTATACTATCTCGGTCAAGACCAGTTTCAATGACCCTTTTTATACTCAACAACAACAACAGCAACAAAATCAAATCCGCCGCAAGCAATTGTGTTGAAAAGTGAAGGAGTAATTAGGAAATAAATGGCTGATAATCAGCAATTTACATAAATTAAGCCCCAAATTTTGGCAGTAGTTCCTACACCGTAGAATTTGGGTGCTTATATTTTAAAAAATCAATTGGCTTGCAAAAACTTCAGCAATAATTGATGAAAGTGATGCACCCCTTGCTCCATAGTGGGCGAATAGCGTCCGGCTTGATAAAAGTAAGATTTTACGCCTTTTTGCACACACTCTACCACTTCTTCATCTTCGCGTTCTACTTTATCGAGATTGGAGGCAATAAAATCTTGCATAGGATTGCTACTGTACGCAAAAGTAAGAAAAGAAACCTTGGTCAAACTGGCACTAATGGGTTTTACTACATTCATTGACAGCCCCCAAGGATAAAAATTGAACATCAAATTGGGGAAAATCCAATAATAGTAAGCCGCAACTGCCTTGCCATAATCGGGCGACTCAGGGGGTAGTTGAAAACAGGCTTCGCCCGGGCGGGCAATACCCAATTGCAAATTGCTCAACTCGTAAATTTCGGAAGCATAACTTCCATAATCCAGTAAATTATTTAAGCTCTCGTGGACAAACGGGATATGAAAACCCTCCAAATAATTATCACAATAGAGCATCCAATTTGCCTTGACCAAATAATCGCGCGAAAGGTGTGGTTGATACAACAAATCTTCAATTTTGAGCCATTGCAAGCGGTTTTGCATTTCCCCAAAAAATGAAGCAAAAGGCTTAAGCGGATTGATAGCCGTAAACAGCAAATTGCCCCACTGCGCCAAAGGCAGTTGCGGAAGGTTATCAGCCGCAGTTGGAAAGTTTTTGGCAGTTTTAAATTCAGGAATTGCCTTAAAACAGCCGTCCAAACCAAAACGCTTGCCGTGATAGCGACATTGTAATTGCTTGACTTGCCCGCCGTAATTGACTACCAAATTGCCCCGATGCGTACACACATTGGACAAACAGTAAATCTGCTCATTGTCGGCTTTGGTCAGCACCAAAGGCTCATCAAGATACCCCTCCAAAAGTGTAAATGGGTGAACCTGACCGGCAAGCCTGACCAAATTTTGTTCACCAATAAATTGCCAAGAACGGTTGAATATCAAGGATTTAGACTGCTCAAACACCTCAGCATCGGTATAAAATTTACCGGGCAAGGTTGCCGACTGCGCAATAGCGGCATCTATAGCATAAGCTCGCATCATTGTAATAAATAAAATTGGGTTACAAAACTTAGGCTAAGTTACTGATTTTCAAAGATTTATTAAAATGAATTTAGGTGAGTTTATTTTAAATTGTTTTATTAAAAGTGGTATAAACATCTGTAAATCAAACACTTATATAAATTTTATTTGCAAAAGCTAATCCAAAAATAAACTA
>JALONJ010000250.1 GCA_025455045.1 Microscillaceae bacterium
GAAATTCTCGTTTTATTCTAAGCCCAAACGCATTTGCGCAGGCAGGCTAGGCAGCCTGCGTTACAATTTGCTTGAAAAGTGGTGAAGATTTTTAAAATAGGTTCTTCACCACTTTTCAGGAATTGCCTTCGGCAATTCCATTGAATTTGTCATTCTTCGCTTCGCTCAGAATGACAAAATTGTCGTTTTTTTTTTCATTCCTGAAAAGTGGTGAAGATTTTTAAAATATTTATAACTATCTGATAATCAATTAGTTATGGTTTTTTGCACATTTTCAGGAAATTCTCGTTTTATTCTAAGCCCAAACGCATTTGCGCAGGCAGGCTAGGCAGTCTGCGTTACAATTTGCTTGAAAAGTGGTGAAGATTTTTAAAATATTTATAACTATCTGATAATCAATAAGTTATGATTCTTTGAAAGGTTTTGTAATTATCATCAAATTACGCTCACAAAACATAGGTGCATTTCAAATTTACGCGTTTCTATTGCCTCACCCTAACCCTCTCCGAAGGAGAGGATATAAGGTGGTAAATTTGAAATGCACCCCAAAACATTCCAATTCAAAAATTTGCCTAATACTCCACCAATACTTTTTGGAGATTTTGCCCTTTGAGAACCGGATTTTGTTGGACTCCGTGCAGGCGGCGGGCGTGATACGGAATACCCTCCGCATTGTCGCTAATGTAGTTATAAACTTCTTCCAAAGTCAGTTTTTTGTCTTGATTGCGGTCGGCATTTTGATTGTGAATGGCTTTGAGAAAAAAGTAAGTAAACATTCCGTGTCCTTTTTCATTGTACCACGTGGATACTTGGTCAGCCGCCGAAGAAGCCAACAAAGCCCCATTTTTTAGCCCCAAAGCCCCCTTGGATTTGATGACAATAGGCGAAATGTTTTTATAAATATTTTCGCCCGAAAAGCAAGCATCTAACAATACAACGACCGATTTGGCGGGCAATTGTGCCAAATTATCGTACATAATATCGGTTTCAAAACCACTCAATTCTACATATTGCGGGTCGCACTCGGTAGGCACAAAGTAGGCTTTTTTGTCGTTCAAACCGGGCGCGCCGTGTCCCGAATAATAAACAAAAACCTCGCTTTTGTCCGGCTTAATCATATTGAACAGCTTACCTTTGGGGTTTTCTTTGCTCCCAAACACCACTTTCAAATCGGTATAGGTGGCATTTTCCAAATAAATAATGTTGCCGGGTTTGTAGCCCATTACATCAATCAAATAATTGCGCACACTACGGGCATCGCGGATGGCGTAATCCACATTTTTGGTTTTTTGGTATTGTGCATTGCCGATGATGACGGCTACGGCATCGGGGTTGTTCATTTGGGTTCTGGGTAGTTGAAAATCTACATCTGATACCCCCGACATTCGTGCAGGGTTATTTTCGGGGCGGTTTTGTTGAGGATTCGGATTGGGTTGTATATCAAGGGGTTCAAACTTGATATCCAAATCCGAATGATTAAAAGCTACCAACTCTTGACTATCGTAGTTATAGCGTTTGCCGTTGGCAGGATTGAGCAATTCTACGTGCAAAATCGCAAAATCATCGCTCGAGGAAAGCGTAAAAGCCGGATTCTCAAACTTTAACTGCGAAATTTGTTGGTCAAAGGCTTGGGCTTCGTTCAGAGGAACTTTGAGGTAAATAGGATTAAGGTTGCGAAAAACCAATTGGAAGGTCTCGTTGTCTGCATCATAGTTGCTTTTGGCGATTTGCCAATTGACCATTCCTTTTGCCATTTCGTTGATAGCTTCTTGGCTAAATATTTGTACCTGTCTTTCGTAAGTTGTCTGATTGACTCGGTTTTGGTAATCGACGGTTTTTTCAAATTTGCCTTTTTGTTGCCAAACTTTGATTTTATCTTGCACATACAGTTCAATCATTCTTTTGTAAGGGATAGCCCGCCAAAGTTTGACCGAGTTGTCCATACTTCCGCTTATCAAATATTTGCCATCGGCACTAAATGTAAGGGCGGTTACTTCCCGAAAATGCCCCAAAAATGTAAACAATCGTTTGCCTGAGCCTACTTCCCATAAGCGAATAGATTTGTCTTTGCTTGCTCCGGCAATAAATTTTCCATCGGGGCTAAATCGGACTCGGCTAAGGCTGGTGTAAGGCTCGGTGAGGTCTTTGCGCTCGTTGCCGGCGTAGGTTTCCCAAATTTTGAGCGTGCCGTCTTCGCTTGCACTGACCAAAAAATTGCCATCAGGGCTAAAATCAATAGAGTTGATGGCTTGCGAGTGGTCGTTTAAAGCCGGTTTTATTTTGCCGATTGGCTCTACTTGGTCAATTTTCCAAAGCAATATTTCACCTTTTTGGGTTTTGGCGTAGCCACCCGAACTGGCAATCAGATTGCCACTGGGATTGAAAGATACATCGGTGATATACTCCTGATGCCCCCGCATTGTACGAATACTACGCCCCAATCGCATATCCCAAAGCATTAAATTTTTATCTAAACCTCCCGAAATCAAATATTTGCCATCGGGACTAAACTCTATACAACTTACGGCTTCGTGTCCGCGGAGATTCATTGTTTTTTCGCCGGTAGCCATATTCCATACCTTTAAATTATGATTGCTGTCATACCCTCCGGCACTTACCAACTGCTTGCTATCGGGGCTAAACGCCAAGCTAATCAAGCCATCGGGGTGTTCGTTGGGGAGGTTATAGATTTCGCGTCCGGTTTCTAAATCCCAGATAATCAGGTCTTTGCCACCTCCGGCAATATATTTCATATCAGGACTCACTGCTACGGCATTGATACCACTTTTGGCACCGCGATAGTTGCGAATCAGGTTATGATTTTCTTGGGCGGATAAGCTCATCACCCCAGCAAAAAACAAACAAAGACTAAGAATCAGCTTATTTTTTTTCATAATCAATGAGTTATAGGATTTAGAGATTTATTGATTTGGCGATTTTAATGACCTAATGACCAACGAAAATGACCCAATGACCAAAACTAGCAATCCGAAATTTTAAAAACCATTGTCAATCAAATGTAAGATTAAATCCACTCAAACAACTAATTGGTAAAGCCCAAAGTTTGTTAATCTTGAGTTAATCCAAAAAGATTGACGAGAGTAAATATTGTTTTAAATTATAAATCTTAAGCTCTGATTATCAATACTTTAAGAGCCTTGATTTGTTGCAAAAAAAGGCGATAATTCCGTTAAATTTTGTTAAATAATCTTAAAAATCCTTAGCGAAAAAGAATGAATGAATGGATAAAAATGAACTTTTTTGGGCAAAAAATTATTTTTGCAAATAGAAATTTTGTCTAGCTTAAAATCAAACAGCCCAGATGCAAAGTATATTATTTTACCTTTTATTGCCCATTTTGTCCGGCATCGCCTACTTGCCTTTTTGGTTTTTGTATCGCCTAGCCGATGGCTTATTTTTGATTACTTATTATATCATTGGCTATCGCAAAAAAGTAGTTTTAAAAAACCTGCGCCAAGCCTTTCCCGAAAAATCAGCGTTTGAGATTCGCCAAATTGCCCGCCGGTTTTATGTTTTTTTTTGTGATATGTTGCTCGAGACCCTCAAAATGCTGGTAATGAGTCAGCAAGCAATGAGCAAGCGCGTAAGATTTAATCATTTGGATTTGGCGGAGTATTTTGCTCAAAAAAATCAAAGTTTTTTCATCGTTTTAGGACATTCGGGGAGCTGGGAATGGGCTTCGCCCGGATTTGAATTGCAAACCCCTTTTCACGTATTGGTGATTTACAAACCCCTCGCCAACCCAATGATGGACAACTTGGTTTTGAAACTCCGCACGCGTTATGGGCAAGAGGCAACCTCAATGAAAAACACCGTGCGCAATATTTTGCGCCTCAAAGATAAGCTCACAATTACGGCTTTTATTGGCGACCAACGCCCCGAAAACCCGCGTGATGCTTATTGGACCGATTTTTTGGGACAGCGTACCGATTTTATGCAAGGCACCGAAAAACTTGCCCAAAAATTTAACCGCCCGGTGGTTTTTGCCGCTATTTCACGCCCCCGCCGAGGACATTATGTGATTGATTTTGAATTGATTAGCGAAAATCCCCAAGCTACTGCCGAAGGCGAAATTACCGAACAGTTTGTCCGCAAGCTCGAGCAGCAAATTCGCCAAAACCCCGAGCTTTGGCTCTGGTCGCACAATCGTTGGAAACATACCCAACTCGAGAAAACCGCCACCTCTGAGACCCAATGAGCCTTGTTTTTTTGGTTCTTGAACTATATTTTGAGTCATTCGCCAAAGGCGAATGACTTATCTGACTAGCAGATTTTCAAAATTTGCATCAGCAATTCCCACTATAGAAATTTTAAACGAATATTTAATTTTTTTAGAATTTTTAAAAACAAATTTAAGCATAACTAATTGATAATGAAGCACTTATAAATACACTTCTGCTCCAACTTTCTTTTTTCTTGATAAAAAAGAAACAAAAAATCAAGCCTGCACCGAAACTGTCCTGAATTTTTGAACCGAAATCCTACGAATTCGCTTAGTCGCTCGCAGAAGCTCGCTTCAAACCGAATTTTTGCGGATTTCGTTCCAAAAATTCTAGGGTTTCGCTAAGGGCAATTTAATGAAAAATACATCTAATACCTTAATTGTCAATGACTTATAAAAAAGTGTATTTTTTAGCAAATACAATTAAAATATTAATATTTATTTAATTATTTTACAATGGGAATTGCTGAATTTGCATAACCCTTATATGATTTACCCCACCCGCTTGTGCATTTTGAAATGGGGAATGTTTACTTCTTCAAATTTTTCACCAACTACTTCGTAATTGAGTTTGCGATAAAAAGGAACGGCGGTCTCGCGGGCGTGTAAGCTAATCCATTGATAACCAAGCTCTTGGGCAAACGACTCGGAGAAATTGACCAATATTTTACCCAATCCTTTGCCTTGCTCCGAGTCGGCTACGGCTACTTGCCGCATTTTGATTTCTTGCGGAGTTAGGGGTTTCATCACCAAGCAAGCCACCAGTTGGGCATTATCGTTGATTAGAGCCAAGTGATGGGAGTCGTTTTCGTGCTTTAGCTCCGTGTAAGCAAAATCCAATTGTAAAGGCAAACGCAAAACTTGATAACGTAACTCCACAGTTTGCCAATACTCAAGGGAAAAATGTTTGATTTCTAAGCATTGCATTTTGAAAATATTTTTGAGTTTTGAATGATTTTTTGAGGTTTATGCTACTAAATACTCAAGCCTGATTGGCAATAGTTTCTAGTTTCTAGTTTCTAGTTTCTAGTTTCTAGTTTTTAGTTTTGAATTTTTTATAAATAATTGATAATCAATTAGTTATGAAAAAAATATTTGAAATAACAAATCGAAGTATTGATTAACAAAAAACAAAAAAGCCTGAGCAATTGACTCAGGCTTTTGCAGTATCATTGCCCAAAAAAATTATTTTTGGCTATTGATAACGATTTCTTTTTTCGCGCCGTTAATCAATTGATTATCAGCCGCTTTGTTGGTATCTACTTTTTTAATGGCAATAGAAGGCGCAATTACCAAAGCTACCACGGACATTAATTTCAACAAAATATTCAATGACGGACCCGAAGTGTCTTTGAAAGGGTCGCCTACGGTATCACCTACTACGGCGGCTTTGTGCGGGTCAGATTTTTTGTAATATTTCTGTCCGTCAATTTCTACCCCTTCTTCAAACATTTTTTTGGCATTGTCCCAAGCACCACCGGCATTGGATTGAAAAATTGCCATCAAAACCCCAGTTACGGTTACTCCGGCAAGCAAACCACCCAACATTTCAGGACCACCAGCAAAACCAATAAATACCGGCGAAGCTACTGCCAGCAAACCCGGCATTACCATTCGGCGAATGGCGGCTTTGGTCGATATTTCTACGCATTTGCCATATTCGGCTTTGCCATCAGCATCTTCAAAAGTTTTTTGGTCTTCTTTTGACCATTTTTCCATATCTTTACCTTCATTTTTGCGCATTACTTCCAAGGCGGCTTTGAGTGCCGGAATGGTAGTAAATTGGCGGCGCACTTCGGTAATCATATCTTTGGCGGCTTCGCCCACAGCTTCCATAGCAAAAGCTGAAAACAAGAAAGGCAACATACCACCGATAAATAAACCAGCCATTACCATTGGTTGCGATACATTGATTGAGGAGATTCCGGCGGTTTGGGTAAAGGCACTAAACAACGCCAGAGCCGTAAGAGCCGCCGAACCAATCGCAAAACCTTTACCAATCGCGGCGGTAGTATTACCTACGGCATCTAATTTATCGGTACGGCTACGTACTTCTTTGGGCAATTCGCTCATTTCGGCGATTCCTCCAGCATTATCCGAAATAGGTCCATACGCATCAACTGCCAATTGAATACCAGTATTAGAAAGCATGCCAACTGCGGCAATGGCTATTCCGTACAGATTACCAAAATGATAAGCTCCAATAATACTAATGGCAATAATCAAAATTGGGATAGCGGTTGATTTCATTCCCACACCCAATCCGGCAATGATATTGGTTGCTGCACCGGTTCCCGATTTATTTACAATTGATTTGACTGGGGCTGTGCCGGTGCCGGTATAATATTCTGTAACTAAACCTATCAAAACGCCCGCTACCAAGCCGATGACGTTGGCAAAGAATATGCCGGTGGATGTATAAGTAACAGTGGTATCACCTACTTGCATTTGCCATTGTCCCGGAAGCATCCAAATAATGATAAAATAAGACAGTGCAATCATAATGGCTGATGAGCCAAATTCGCCGGTGTTTAAGGCGCGTTGCGGATTGCCGCCTTCTTTTACATTGACCATAAAACTTCCCAAGATAGAAGTCAAAATACCTACGCCGGAAAGTACCAAAGGCAACAAAACTGCCGAAAGTCCACTAAAATTATCGGTAAATCCGGGCAATGTCATCAGACCAATGCCCAATACCATAGTACCCACAATAGCTCCTACATAAGACTCAAACAAGTCAGCTCCCATACCGGCAACATCACCTACGTTATCGCCTACGTTGTCGGCAATTGTAGCGGGGTTCAAAGGGTGGTCTTCGGGAATACCCGCTTCTACTTTGCCCACCAAGTCGGCACCTACGTCGGCGGCTTTGGTATAAATCCCCCCGCCTACCCGTGCAAACAAGGCAATAGAAGATGCACCAAACGAAAATCCGGTCAATACATTGATAACTACGGTGAGTTCATTGGTTTTGGAAATATCCCATACATTGCTATAAATCAACAAAAGGATACCAAGTCCAAATACGCCTAAACCTACCACTCCTAAGCCCATTACGGCTCCGCCTCGGAAAGCGATTTGTAAGGCTTTGCTCAAGCCGGTACGAGCGGCATTGGTGGTGCGCACATTGGCTTTGGTGGCTACATTCATTCCGATAAAACCGGCAGAAGCCGAACAAAACGCCCCAAAAATGAATGACACTGCCACTAAAAAGTGTGAGGTCTGCTCTTGTGAGCCATTGTAGCCCAGCAACAAAGCTACTACCAAGACAAATATGGCAAGGACTTGGTACTCAGCTTTTAAGAAAGCCATTGCACCTTCTGAAATGCTTTTGGCAATGCGTACCATACGCTCGTTGCCCGGGTCTTGGCGCGCTACCCAAGCTGACATAACAAAAGTAAATAATAAGCCCAATACGCCAAAAACGGGAATGAGCAAAATAATCGTAGTATAATTCATACTTCAAATAGCAATTTTTTGATGATTTTTAGAACAAAAACATTAAAGCGGTGCAAAGATAACCGAAGATTTGGGAAAAAATATTTTTAAATCGAAAAATTGCACCGACAAAACCGCGCAAAGTCAGAAAATTTGAAAATACGGCAAGCTCCGAATAAGCAAAATTCTTGTCTAGCCATTAAAAATTTTGAATCAGCCATATATAATCATATAACTAGCTTATAATCAGTTAGTTATAAATTTTTGAGATTATTCAGTACTTTTCAGGAATTAATCTGAACCCTTGCAAAGGTTTGAGCAGCACTTTTTCTTGAAAAGTAATGAAGATTCGAGGCTATTTTGTAAAACACTGATTATCAGGAGATTAGTAAATATTATTTATAAAATTAACACTGAATAAGCATTAATTTGTAACTTTACCCTCAAATTGTACAATGTAATTGCGTAAAGGCGAAAACAAGCCATCAGCAAATTTTTCCAATTATTAATCATACACCTATGTCCAAAAAAAATTACTCACTTGCTGTTATTTTATTGATAATAGGATTGACAACAGCCGTCTATTGGGGTATTTTATTTAGTTTGCCCTCAACCAAACTTACCCAAACCAATTTACTACCCCCAAAAAACACTTCTCCCAAGCCCCAAAGTCAAACTTTGCCCAAACCTCAAGACTTACAGCCGATTCTTAATCAGTCATTTGAGCAACCTACCCAAAAATTGGATTTAATTGCCCAATTGGAAAAAGAAAGAGCCGACTATGCCCAATTTATTCGCAATCACCCCTACAAAAATCGCAAAGAAACTTACCAAGAAATCAAAAAAATGCCCAAACGCGACCGCCCCGACTTGGCAATGGAGCAAGAGTTTTTGAAAACAGTCGACCCCAAACTTAAATATGTACCTTATGAAGAATTGGTAAAAGCAAATTTGGCGGTCAATAAACGCTTAAAAAATCTTAGCAATGCCGAAAAAGCAGCCATTGCCGGAGTCAATTGGCGCGAGCGTGGACCCGATAATGTTGGTGGGCGCACCCGTGCCATTATGTTTGACCCCAATGATGCCACCAATCGCAAAGTGTGGGCGGCAGGCGTAACCGGTGGGTTGTGGTTCAACAATGATATTACCAATCCCAATTCTACGTGGCAGAGTGTCAATGATTTTTGGGCAAATATTGCAGTCAGTTGTATTGCTTTTGACCCCAATGATACCCAAACTTTTTATGTAGGTACAGGTGAAGGTTATCTAACGGCTTCGGCTAGAGGGCAGTAATGTTAATTTCTAAAAAAAAGGAATATCTTTGCGAAATAAAATATTGTGATGGAATTATCAAACTTCTTTTCAAGCGTTCAAGATCCTC
>JALONJ010000251.1 GCA_025455045.1 Microscillaceae bacterium
GATTTTCAATTAATTACAGAAAAAATCTAAGAGGTAAAAATTTAACAAAGTTCCACGCAGGATGACGAGTGGGGAGATGAGTTGGGTTATTTTCAAATACTTCATTTTTTGTACTTTTTTAATATGTTTTAAAATATTCACGTTAAATTAATTTTATAAATACCTGATAATCGCCGCAGGCGGACACGGTCAAAAGATTATATTATTTCAAGCGTTTTACACAACTACCTGATTATCAGGTATTTAATTAATAACTCAGAACTAGAAGCTAGCCAAACTATTGATATTCATTCTTCAAAAATCAAAATATGCCTTTGCTTTTTTTGAAAAATATTTCCCCCATTTGTATTAGTGCTGTATGGGCAATCTCCGAAACGCAGGAGCAATTGTGGACGATTTTTCCCGAAAATGCCAGCGATTGGCAATATTTACAAGAAATTTCGCATCCCCAAAAGCAATTAGAATTTTTGGCGAGTCGCTTACTCGTACAAGATATGCTAAAGCACTGGCAATCAGCTTATTATGGTATTCGCAAAGATGATTTAAAACGCCCCGATTTGGTCAATTATGATTTCAAAATTTCGCTTTCGCACAGCCACGAATATGCCACTGCCATTATTCATCAACAGCAAGCCGTAGGAATTGATATGGAATTGATTAGACCGCAAATTGCCCGAATCAAATCCAAGTTTTTAAACGATGAAGAACTGAGTTTTGCGCAAGATGACCTATCTAAACTCACCTTGCTCTGGGCGGCAAAAGAGGCTTTGTATAAACTCTACGGGCAAAAACAATTGATTTTTAAAACCGATATGTATGTTCCGGCTTTTGACCTGCAAGCAATAAATGGTACAACTTTTATTCAATTATTTCCACAAACCCCTGATAAGCAAGCGTTTGAATTGCATTATGAAAAAATTGGAAATTATTGGCTGGTTTATGTTTTGTAAGAAAATAAAAGACAACATACCTGCCCAAACCAACCTTTTTTGCTCAAAAATCCTTATATTTGTTCAAAAATTTGAATAAAAGCCCCCTAAGGGACTTAATCCTTATGAGCAATTTTTGGCAAAGCAAAATCGAGTATCTCAAAGGCATTGGCCCACAACGCGCACAACTGCTCGCTTCAGAATTGAGTATTGTTACTTATCGAGATTTAATCCAGTACTTTCCTTTTCGTCACGAAGACCGCACGCGCGTATATGCCATTGCCGAATTGAACCCCGACTTGCCTTTTATCCAAGTCAAAGGACAAATTTTGAGTTGGGATGTAGTAGGCGAAGGTGGCAAAAAGCGTTTGGTGGCTACTTTTTCCGATGGAACAGGCTTTATGGATTTGATTTGGTTTCAAGGAATCCAGTGGCAATTAAAAAATCTGAAACTCAATACCGATTATCTCGTTTTTGGTAAAGCTGATGCTTTTGGGCATAAATTTTCGGTGGTTCACCCCGAAATAGAAGTCGTTACATCTCTAGATGCCCAAACCGGCTTTTTGCAACCAATCTATAATGTAACCGAAAAACTCCGCAAGAAATTTATCACGCCCAAAGCCTTGGGTAAAATGATTCAACCTTTGTTGGAAATTGCGCCCAACCACATCGAAGAAACTTTGCCCCCAATCATTACCGACAAATATCAATTGGTGAGTCGTCGAGAGGCACTTTTGCAAATTCACCAACCCAAAAATGCCGAAGCCTTGCAAAAAGCCAAAAATCGCCTCAAATTCGAGGAATTATTCTTTTTGCAAATCAAATTATTAAAACAACAATTATTCAAAAAAACCATTTATAAAGGGCAAATTTTCGCCAAATCGGATTTATTGACCGAGTTTTACCAAAAACATTTGCCTTTTGACCTCACCGGCGCGCAAAAGCGCGTAGTCAAAGAGATTTACCGCGATATGGGTTCGGGCAAACAAATGAATCGGCTTTTGCAAGGTGATGTGGGGAGTGGCAAAACGATGGTGGCTTTTTTGGCAATGTTGGTGGCAGTCAGCAATGGCGCGCAAGCTTGCATAGTTGCCCCCACCGAAATTTTAGCCGAACAACATTTTCAGGGTTTATCGGAATATGCCGAAAAACTCGGCATTACCATTGATATATTGACCGGCTCTACCCTTGCCCGCAATCGACGCATTATGCACGAAAGATTGATGAATGGTAATCTCAAAATCTTGGTGGGTACGCACGCCATTTTTGAAGATAAAGTGCAATTTGAGAACCTTGGTTTGTGTATTGTGGACGAACAACACCGCTTTGGCGTGCAACAACGTGCCAAATTATGGGAAAAAAATCAGATCCCCCCCCATATTTTGGTGATGACCGCCACCCCCATTCCGCGCACCTTGGCTATGACTTTGTATGGCGATTTAGATGTGTCGGTTATTGACGAAATGCCCGCCGGGCGCAAACCCATCATTACTGCCCACCGCTACGACAGCCACCGCTTGCGGGTTTTTGGCTTTATGCGCGAAGAAATCAACAAAGGGCGACAAATTTATATGGTCTATCCTTTGATAGAAGAATCGGAAAAGCTGACCTATAAAAACCTGATGGACGGCTATGAAAGCATTAGTCGGGCTTTTCCGGAATTTCATTTGAGCATTGTTCACGGGCAAATGAGTAGCATTGACAAAGACTACGAGATGCAACGCTTCAAAAAAGGCGAAACCCACATTATGGTTGCGACTACGGTGATAGAAGTAGGCGTAAATGTCCCCAATGCCTCGGTGATGGTGATAGAAAATGCCGAGCGATTTGGCTTGTCGCAACTCCACCAGTTGCGTGGGCGCGTGGGTAGGGGTGCCGAGCAATCGTATTGTATTCTAATGACCGATTACAAACTGAGCAAAGAAGCCAAAATCCGCCTCGAGACAATGGTCAGAACTACCAACGGCTTCGAGATTGCGGATGTGGACTTGCAACTCCGCGGTCCCGGCGATTTGATGGGTACGCAACAAAGCGGCGTGTTGGATTTAATCATTGCCGACCTCAGCAAAGATGCCCGTATTTTGCAAGAGGCTCGCCTCACTGCTCAAGACATCTTAGAAGCCGACCCCTACTTGGAAAAGCCTGAAAATCAATCGATTAAACAACAATTGATGATTACTTTGAAAGAGGAGAGTTATTGGAGTAGGATTAGTTAGGTCTGTAAAGCGATTATTTCAAAAAAACCGATAATTTTGAATAAAAATCTTTGGGCTTATTCTCAAAAAAACATTAAACAAAAATATGCTCGATATTCTTCGCATCAACTTTAGCCTCAACCGCACCTACGCTCGCCTGCCCTTGAGTAGGGCGCAAATCGACTTGTTCAAAAGCGAATGGCGCGAAATATTTGCCAAAATTGATGCCGCTCAAGACGAAGAATACCATAAAAACTTGATAGCCAAAGGTTTACAGGCAGTCTTTTATCAAGATTATTTGGTCAATGTCAACAAACGCCAAGACCTCGTCATCCGCGAAGGCAAACGACCCACCGACCCCGTAGGCGTGATTCTCGAGTTCAAAAAACCCGACAACCGCGCCGAAATGATCAGCGAAGCCAAGCCCAATGCCAAGGCACTGCACGAACTCATTTTGTATTACTTGCGCGAAACTTTAGACCATAACAACCACACTATCAAGCATTTAGTGGCTACTAATATTTGGGAGTGGTATATTTTTGATGGCGTGTGGTTTGAAAAAAACATCTTTCGCAATGCCAAGCTTCGCAAAGATTATGAGGCTTGGAAAATGAGCGAACACGATACCCACTACTTTTATACCCAAATTGCCAAACCTTTTTTGGAAAATTTGTCGGAGTCGATTCCCGTTACTTATTTCAATCTGGCTGATTATCAAGCAATTATCCAAAATGATGATGAAGTTGAGGACGAAAAACTCCTCGAACTCTACAAAGTACTCTCGCCCGAACACTTGCTCAAAAAGCCCTTTGCCAACGATTCCAACACGCTCAATCGGGAGTTTTATGAAGAACTTTTGCATATCATTGGCTTGACCGAAGTAAAAGAAGGTGGCAAAAAAATATTGGTGCGCCTGCCCGAAAATGCCAGAAATGAAGGTTCAATGCTCGAAAATGTGATTAGCAAACTACCGGGTGGCAAAAAACTCGCCGTCATTCCCAATCTACACGAGTTTGGCGAAAGCCTTGATAATCAGCTATTTAGCGTAGCTCTCGAATTGTGTATTACTTGGCTCAATCGCATTTTGTTTCTCAAATTATTGGAAGGGCAAATCGTACGCTACCATCGCGGCAGTCGTGATTATGCCTTTTTGCATTTGGACAAAATCCGCGATTTTGACGAATTGGACGAATTATTTTTTGAAGTATTGGCGGTCAAAGTCGGTGAGCGCAGTGCTTCAGTAAGCGAAAAATACGGCAAAATCCCTTACCTCAACAGTTCTTTATTTGAGCCGACCCAGCTTGAGTTGCAAATTTTTACCATTGGTTGCCTCAAAGACCGCCTCAGCCTGCCTTTGTTTACCCACACTGTCCTCAAAGATGCCCAAGGCACGCGCCGAAGCGGGGCGCGCAGTACTTTGCAATATTTGTTTGAGTTTTTAGATGCCTATGATTTTGGGGCGGAGGGCAATCAAAAAATCCAAGCCCAAAGCAAAACCATTATCAATGCAGCGGTGCTGGGCTTGATTTTTGAAAAATTGAACGGCTACCAAGACGGTTCCTTCTTCACGCCCGGGTTTATTACGATGTATATGTGCCGCCAAACGATTCGGGAGGCAATTTTGGCAAAATTCAGAACTCAGCCCAAGTATGCCGAAGTAACTGATTTTGAGGCACTTAAAGAAAAAATTGACCCCACTGACCGCGCTCAACGCCAAGCCGCCAACCAAATCATCAACTCCTTGCGCGTGTGCGACCCCGCCGTAGGCTCGGGACACTTTTTGGTATCGGCTCTCAATGAATTAATTGCCAGCAAAAGTGAATTGGGGGTTTTGAATTTGCGCGATGGCTCAAAAATGAAATATTGTCAAGTTTTTGTGGAAAATGACGAATTGGCAATCATTGAAAAAGAATCGGGCGAAGCAATGAAATATGCCCTGAGAACCGAAACTGCCAAACGAGTTTTACCCGAAATTCAAGAAGTTCAGGAGGCAATTTTTCACGAAAAGCAGACTTTGATTGAAAACTGCTTATTTGGCGTGGACATCAATCCTAAATCAGTTTTGATTTGTCGATTGCGGCTTTGGATTGAGTTATTAAAAAATGCCTATTACATTACTCCCCCTCCGGGGGATGGGGGGCTTCAGACACTACCTAACCTTGACATAAACATCAAATCGGGTAATTCCTTAGTGAGTCGGTTTGGCATCAATGGCAATCAAAATGTATTGAAATCTCAACGCCCCGCCCTCAAAAGCCTGATTGATAGATACAAAACTCAAGTTTTGGCGTACAAACTCTCGCGCGACAGCGAAGAAAAAGATGGCATCAGAAAGCAAATTGCCCAAATCAAACTCGAATTTGAGCGATTTACCAGTTCCAACGACAAAGATTATCAACGCCTCCGCGAAAAACAAGGTGAACTCGGGCAAATGACGATGGTGTTTTCGGCAGCAGACAACGAAAAACGCGACAAACTCGCCCAAGAAGTCGCCGAATTGGAAACGAAATACAAAGAAAAACTCACTTCATTGTATCGCAATGCCTTCGAGTGGCGATTTGAATTTCCCGAAGTATTGAATGATGAAGGCGATTTTGTGGGTTTTGATGTGGTGGTGGGTAATCCGCCTTACATTAGCCACGATAAAATTACGTTTAGAGATTTTTTAAAATCACAATACAAATCTTTTGAAGCTTTTGCGGATTTATATTGCTATTTCTTTGAATTGGCAATCAATATTTTGAATAAAGAAGGTATTTTTAATTTAATTACTTCCAACTCATTTTTAAAAGCTGATTATGGAAAATCATTAAGAAAACTTTTGGTTTCAAATGGAGAAATTAAAGAAGTTATTAATTTAGATGATGCCCAAATTTTTGATAATGCAACCGTAAATACCGTAATTTTAGAATATTTTAAATCTATTTTCAACTCTAAAGTCTTGATTGTCAATAAGAAATATGATTTGGAAGAAAAATTTACGACTTATATTCAACAAAACTATTTTTGGGCAAATCAAGCAGATTTTACCGAAAATAATTGGAATTTATTAAAACCTGAATTGCAAGCAATTGCCCAAAAAATGGATGAAGTCTCGAGTAAAATTGCGGATTTAGGTATTCAAATCAATTTAGGTCTGGCAACCGGCTCTAATGAAGTTTTTGTAATTGATGAAGCCAAAAAGAATGATTTAATTATGCAAGACCCTAAAAATGAGGAGATTATCAAGCCAATTCTTAGGGGTAGAGATATTAAAAGATATGCTTATGAATTTAATCAAAATTATATTCTCTTGACGAGAAATGAAGTTGATGTTCAAAAAGATTATCCAACTATCTATCAATATTTGGACTCTTTTGGTAATGATTTTAAAAATCGTGGGGCAAAGGGCAAGCATTGGACTAATTTACGGGCTTGTTCGTTTTTTGATGATTTTAAGAAAGAAAAAATTATTTGGATAGAACTTTCGGACGAAAATCGTTTTGCTTTGTGCGAAAATGAAATGTATTTATTGAATAGTGCTTATTTTTTAATTCCACCATCTGAAATAGACATCAGATTTTTGTTAGGATTATTAAATTCAAAGGCAATCAAATTTTATTTTAATTTAATTGCCAATACAAGCGGAATGGGTACTACGCGTTGGATTAATATTTATGTAAAACAATTTCCAATTCCCCAATCATCTCAAAATCAAGCTGAAATAATCAATCTCGTCAATCAAATCCTCACCCTCAAGCGCGCCGACCCGCAGGCGAATACCCAAACCCTTGAAAATCAAATAGATAGCCTAGTGTATGAATTGTATAAGTTGAGTGCCGAAGAAGTAGAAATTTTGACGAAGTTTTAAGTTTTTAAATTCACTTTTTCATAAATATCGTTTAAGCTAATCGGACAATTTAAGATTTTGAAATCGGGATTTTGGGGCGTAAAAACCGAATTGAGCCAGTCATCGCTCGTGCCTAGGCGCGTGTAGGTATCCACTTGTGGGCGCGTTTGCCAAAAAATCAAATATTGTTGAAGTGTGGGAATTTTTTTATAATCCCAGAGTTTGGTGAGCAAATCGTTTTCGGAATTGCTTTCCGACAAAATTTCAATCAAAACCACCGGATTGAGGGTAGCCGTCATATTGGCAGATACTTGTTTTGACGCGGGCGGCTCGGCAACAATCATCAAATCGGGATAAAAAATATTGCCGGTTGCCTCGACCAGCAACATTCTATCGGCAATAAACATTTGAAAAGGCAGTTTTTTGAGGCAAATGCCTAAATTAACCGCTAGATTTGTAGCAATTTTTCCGTGATTTTCTGAAGTATAAGGCATAGGTATAATTTCTCCTGCAATGTATTCGCTTTTGGTCTTTGCCGGAAACTCTAGGGCTAAATATTCATCCATTGAAACTTCGGTTTTGGTCAATGTAAGCATAAGGAATTGAGTTTATTTTTACCAAATTTAACCAATTAAAAATAAAGTAAACAATATTTATATGAATCTAAAAAAAATACAACCCACTAAAAAACAAATTCATACAAATTGCCGAAATCAAATTGAGGCGCATAGTTGATTTAAAATTGGCATTTTGGGGGTTTTGCCACACTTTGTAAAACCAATACATAAAATAAACCACGACCGGCAACAGCGAAAGCTCAAATATAAGCCCCACTTGCCAAGCATAAAACGCCCAAAAATACCAAAAATACAAACCTCCTACACTACCAAACACCAACATTGTAAACAAAAAAGTGCCTCTGATCCCCAATAAACGGCTGAGAGTAAGGTCGCCCCGCTTTGCGTCTTCTTGGTGTTGATATACCTGAGTCATCGGATAAGAACCCAAAAGCATCAATGAACTCAAAGTACCACCCAAATACACCTTGGCTGACCCCAGCTCGGACAAAGGCACATTCAAAATCCCTTGATAAATCAACAAAAAAGTGAAGAAACCTTGAAAAAATCCAATTACTAGCCAACTGGTAATGGGGTATTTCTTGAGGCGAATTTTGTCGTAGCTGTAGGCTTTGGAGGCTAAACCATATAAAAGTAAGCCCAAAGCAAACCAAAAACTAACCAATAAACCCAACAAAACCGCCCCAAAATCCATTGCCAAGCTCACATACAACAGTTCACGACTTACGGGGGGTGGGTTTTCTAAGCCGCCGATGCTATCCTCATCCTTGTCGTAGTAGGAGTTGTAGGCATTGCTTGCCGGATACACCAAAAAATGAAGGATAAAAAACGCCCAAATGGTTCGAGACCAGTCGCTGGGCTGGGCTACACTCACCGCAAAACAAAAAACGGGCAACAAAAAAAACGAAAACGGAATCCGCAAATGTAAAAGGGTAGATTGACTGAGCATTGTTTGGCACAATTTGAGGTTATGGTAAATGAATTGCCTAAATTGCAAATTAATTATTTGCTAATCAATAGGTTATTCAATATTTACCCAATAAAATAAATCCGCTTTGGGTAGCAACACTCAAAGAATGAATTTATTTGCCAAATTTGTGGTTTTAAAATGAATAAGAAAGGAAAAATGATGAAAACAACGGATTTTCAGTCTTTAAAAGACAAATTGGCACAGTTGGAGTACCCTTTATTGTATATGTTCAAGTTTGTAGTGCCATCTGATAACCAAAAAATCGCTCAAGTAAGCTCAATGTTTGGCGAAGAAGCCCAAATTACGCTCAAGGAATCGCAAAAAGGCAATTATACCAGCCTTACTATTCGCGTGGTAATGCTTTCGCCCGACGAAATCGTAGAAAAATATGCCGAAGCCAGCCACATTACCGGCTTGATTGCTTTGTAAAGGCTTGCCTACCTATTACCATCGCATAATGTAGATAGGTTACATTTGCACAATAAGGAATTAGGAATTAATAATTATATAAACCCTTGATTATCAATATATTACATTTTTATAAATGCAAGTGTGTTTT
>JALONJ010000252.1 GCA_025455045.1 Microscillaceae bacterium
TTATCAAGAGTTTCAGATTCTTCGCTTCGCTCAGAATCACTGAAATTGATAAATTTCAGAAAAAAGATTTTCACTCCTGAAAAGTGGTGAAGAACCAAATATTCACGTTATTATAAGCCTCAACGCATTTACGCGGGCAGGCTAGACAGCCTGCTTTACAATTTTCCTGAAAAGTGGCGAAGAAACATTCGCAACTCATAATTCCTAGGAATTAGGAATTAATAATTCGGAATTAGGAATTATTTAATTACTTGATTTTCAATTGATTATGTTTTTAAAAAGTTTACTTTATTTTGTATCTATTCCCTAACTCATAACTCATAATTCATAACTCCTTATGGTTCAATAATATTGAACAAATTATCAAATGGCTTACTAATCATTTTCTGAAAATCAGCATAGGCATCTCGATTACCCTCAATTTTGATTTCGCCGAATAGATATTTTTGAGTTCCACTCGATTTTTGGGTAATAATATCATCAAAAGTAGTTTTGTTCATAGTAATAGTAGCGGTGGCATTTTCCGCCAATACCCCCGGCCGATTGTGCAATACTTGATTCTCGAGGTATAAGGAAATTTGTTGTTTGATGTCAGGGAAAACCAGATTAAACACATATTTTTTGCCCACTGCTTGGCGGCGGTCAAGGCGCACGGCTATATAATCATAAAAAGTTTCCAAAGACAAATTGGTCAAAATATCGGGATTGGGAATGATTTGATTTTTTTGATAAATTTCGTTTTTAGTGCCGTTTCTCAATTCAAAAGCCCCCACCAAATAAAAATTTCGCCACACGCCCGACTCGGCTTGGTACGCCAATTCGGTGTAGGTTTTGGCTAACAACTCGCGGGCTTTTTGGTTTTGGGGTTCGGCAAATACCACGTGATTGAGGGCTTTGGCAACCCAGCGAAACTCACCTTTGTCAAAATCTTTTTGAGCTTTTGCCAAAATATTTTCCGTACCACCCATATATTCTACATATTTTTTGGACTCTTCGGTAGGAGGCAAGGGATTCAAATGGGCGGGGTTGGCATCAAACCAGCCATAGTACAATTGGTACTGGGCTTTGGCATTGTGGCGCAAAGTGCCATAGTAGTCGCGGTTGGCAAAGGCTTTGGCAAGGGCATCGGGGAGTTGAATCATCTCGGCTATTTCGGACATTGTAAAACCTTGATTGGCTAAGTACAAAGTTTCATCGTGAATAAATTTGTACAAATCGCGCTGATTTTGCCATAGTTTTAGGATTTTTTGATTCTCCCACGTAGGCCAGTGATGACTACCAAAAGATACCTCGACCGCTTTGCCAAATAATTGAATGGTTTGGTCGATGTATTTTGCCCATTTTAGCCCATCGCGCACCTGCGCCCCGCGCGGAGTGAGCAAGTTGTGGAGGGTATGATTGATTTCTTCGGCTTGACAAAAGGCTTTCCATTGCGGAAAATAAAACATACACTCGGCGGGAGCTTCGGCACCGGGCGTATTTTGAAAAATCATCTCTATCCCATCGACGGTCATTTTTTGAATATTTTGCTTGATAGTTTGAGTGGGTTTCAAAATGCCGGTTTTGCCTCGGGCGGCGACTTGGGCTAAGCCATTGCCAATCAAGCCTTTGGGGCTACGCTCCAATAATTGCCCAAACATAAACATTGCTCGCCGGAGCATTGCATTGCCCGCGATGACATTTTCGGAAATGGCGTGTTCGAAAAAACCTTCGGGAGCAATGATTTCTACTTTGTCTTGTTTGGCTTGTTCTTCGCTGACGATGCCCTTCACCCCGCCAAAATGGTCGATGTGGCTATGCGTAAATATAATGGCTTTTATGGGTTTTTTGCCCAATTTTGAGTTTACCAAATCCAAACCGGCTCGAGAACTAGCCTCAGAAGTAAGCGGGTCAATCACAATCCAGCCGTTTTCGGAGGCTATGAAGGTCATATTGGCTAAATCAAAGCCCCGAATTTGATAAATTTTATCTTTCAAAACCTCAAACAAGCCGTGGATTCGGTTCAATTGACTTTGTCGCCACAAGCTAGGATTAGCCGAAACAGCCGCAGGGGCTTGCAAAAAATCAAATTCATTCAAATTATAAGCCACTGTACCGTCTGAATTGCGAATAATAGGGTCTTGAAGGGTGGCGATAAATCCCCGCCGCGCGTTGATGAAATCAGTAGAATCTTTAAAATCCAAATAATTTATAACTTGTCGATGTATGGCTTGAGTATTGGAAGTGCTTTTTACTTCAATAGTTCGCTGGGTGGCAGGTTGCTCATCGGTACAAGCATTGAGGCTTAAGGTCAAGACCCACAAAAGACAGAAGTAGGAGTAATTTTTCATCTCGTTTTTTTTATTTTAATTCTTTCAAAAATACTATTTTTTTAGAATTTTGAGAGCTATTTCAATCAATAGTTCGGATAGTTTCTAGTTTCTGGTTTCTAGTTTCTGGTTTCTAGTTTCTGGTTTCTAGTTTCTGGTTTCTAGTTTCTGGTTTCTAGTTTCTGGTTTCTGGTTTCTGGTTTCTAGTTTCTAGTTTCTAGTTTCTGGTTTCTAGTTTCTGGTTTCTGGTTTCTAGTTTCTAGTTTCTAGTTTCTGGTTTCTGGTTTCTAGTTTCTAGTTTCTAGTTATCTTCCCATCGTTTCAAAAAAATTGTAACGCAGGCTGTTAGCCTGCGCGCGTGAATGTGTTTAGATTTAGAATCAAACTAGATCTGCCTGAATATGGGTAAAGAACCCAATGATTTTCATAATCATCTGATTATTAGTTGATTACAAAATAAATTAAATTTTTTTTAAAAAAAATCAAAAAAAATCCTACAATACCTTGCATTACATAGAACCTTTTATTAGATTTGTAGTATAAATAACATATAACCGATAAAATAATTTATAATTTTAATATAACTAATTGATAATCAGTATTTTATGGTTTTTTCAAAAACCATATAACCATTTTTCAAATTATACCATTCAAATTATTAAAAGCCATATAACCATTTTATTATTAAATTTATGATGCCGATTATTTTAATTTTACTTTTTTTATTAGGTTTATTGTTTTAAATCATTGATTATCAAGTATTAATAAAATTGTAACCCAGCCTTTAGGCTGTGAGAGGCACAGCCTAAAGGCTGGGTTACATTCTATTTGCCAAAAGTCAAAGATTGTCAATATTTCAATATTAGAATTTATAAACTAAAAACCATATAACCATTTTAATTTTAAATTTTTAAAGCCTATGATGCCGATTGTCTTATTTTTCGCATTTTTGATTTTTGCCAACACCACAAGCTGGGCGCAAGACAAACTTGCCACCCGCGAATGGCTCACTTCCCAAACTTGGGTCATCAAACAACATCGAATGACCGGCTTGGGCTTTCATAATTCACTGCCCAAAGGCACGCAACTTTATTTTAGCAAAGATGGCACGTGGCAATCCTCCGAAGTCATTGAAGACTTAGCCGAAGGTGGCACGTGGCAAATTGATCAGAAAGGTGATATTATTCTGAAATTTATCAACACCAGTGAAACTCGTAGCTTTAAAGTATTGACTATCAATCAAAAATCCCTGCAATTGAGCCTCAAAAAGACTTGGGCTACTTATACTTTTGAATGGATAGCAAAGGATTGAGAGACTGAGGGATTGAAGGATTGAATAAAGCCATTACACCATATAACCATTACCATTTCACCATAAAAAATCATTCAAAAATCTTAAAACAATGAAAAGTTTAAAAATATGAATGTAGATAACAACCAAGCCCAAGGGCAAAAAGATTATTTAGAAAATACCCAAGTGCAAATGCGAAAGGGGATTTTGGAATTTTGTATCTTACACATTATCTCGCGGGGCGAAATATACTCGACCAGTATTATTCAAGAACTCAAAGCGGCGCGAATTGTGGTGGTTGAAGGCACGCTTTATCCCTTGCTCACTCGCCTCAAAAATGCCGGACTTCTCCAATACAGTTGGAAGGAATCGAGTGCCGGACCGCCCCAAAAGCACTATCAACTGACCGAACTAGGCAAAGATTTTTTGGTGCAATTGAATGAAACGTGGATTGATTTGGTGGACTCAACCAACCAAATTATCAGCAAAACCAATGCTGAGTTGTACCAGCGTATTCTTAATTTACAAATGGAAGCCGTAAAAGTGAAGCGAAATATATGAAAAGGACGTACAGCATCAATATCAGTGGTATTATTTTCAACATAGAAGAAGATTGCTACGATAAACTCAAAAAATACCTGAGTTCTATCTATCAATATTTCTCGACTTTTGAAGATAGTCAAGAAATCATTGAAGATATAAACGGACGCATTGCCGAAATTTTTTACGAAAAAATTGATAAACACAAACCGGCAATTACTGCCCAAGATGTGGAAGATTTGATAGCAACAATGGGTAGTATTGAGGATTTTCAAGAATCGGAAAATGACCCGGCGTATCAAATGACTTTTGAAGAAAAATCGGGTTTAGAAATCCCTACCGAAGACGATTATCGGGGCGGAAGCCGTGCCGTTGCGGTCAAAACCATTGAAAAACCTCTGGCAATTCCGCAGGAAGAAAAGAAAAAAGAAAAGATTTGGGAAGAAGAATTGATTTATGCGGCGGCTTCGGCTACGCCCAATTTGGATAGTTTTCGCCCGGAGTTTCGTACCGAGAGCGATATACCGCAAGTGCGCCGCCTTTTCCGCGATACCAAACGCAAGGTGTTGGGCGGGGTAGCCGCCGGCTTGGGGCATTATTTAAACATTGACCCCATTTGGGTGCGTTTGGCGTTTTTGGCAGTGCTTTCGGGCTTGTGGTTTATACCGGCAGCTCCGCAGGTAGCTATTTTGACTTATATTGTAATGTGGTTCATTGTTCCCAAAAACGACCATTTAGAAGAAAACCCGCGTTTGCGCAAGCTCTATCGACACCCCGACCGGGCAGTGTTGGGCGGAGTATGTAGTGGTTTGGCGGTTTATTTGGGTGTAAATGAAATGGCAGTTAGGATATTTTTTATCTTATCAATGTTATTTTTTGGTACAGGTATTTTTATGTATTTGGTTTTGTGGATGATAATTCCGATTGCCAAAACCCTTACCGAAAAGATGCAAATGGAAGGACAATCGGTCAATTTGCGCAACATCATTGCCTCTATCAAAGACGAGGACGATGATGAGCCTAAAATGAGTTCGGCGCACAAGGCTTTGGTGTTTCCCTTTCAACTTACCTCCTTATTTTTCAAACAAATGTCGTTAATGCTACGCCCAATGGTGGGTTTTACGGCGGAGGCGATTCGGATTGTGGGCGGGCTATTGTTGTTGGTTATCTCAATGACAATGTTGGCGGCTTTGAGTGTTTTGTTGTTGGCATTTATGGGCTTGCCCATCGGCGATGACCTCATTCAATTAGGAAGCCGCAATATTCCTTTTGATTTGATTAAAAATAGCCTAAATATTGGCACACCTTTATTACTGAGTGCCTCGATAAGTGCGTTTGTACCTTTGCTGTTTATGGGTTTGTTTGGCGTGATGATGCTGCGCCGACAAATTATTTGGAACAATGGCTTTGGCTGGTCAATTGCCGGATTGTGGTTTATCAGCCTCATTACTACTGGCGTAGGGGCGGCAAGCATTGCCCAACAGTTTAGAAATGTGGCTGAGTATCAAGAATTTGAAAACTTTTCCATCAAAAACAAGATTTTGCGATTAGACGTAAATCAGCCCAAAAATGCCCAATATCGCTTGGCAAAGCTCCAATTGGTGGGCTATGATGGCAAAGATTTAAAATTGGAGAAAAACTTTTTGGGGGCCGGCAACAATGAAGACCAAGCCACTTTGAACGCGCAAATGATTACCTATCAGGTAAAACAACAAGACTCGACTTTGGTGTTCGATAGAGGAGTGAATTTCAAACGCAATGGAATGTATCGTAATCAGCGTCTCAATATGGTTTTGCATATTCCTTATGGGCAAATTTTTGCGATGACCTCGGCAATGGAGCGCGTACTGCACAACACCATCTACCCCAATGGCTATACCATTCACGACCTCAAAACAACCAATCGTTGGCAATTTACTCCGGCAGGCTTGGTGTGTATTACTTGCGAACCCAAGCACAACGAGGATAGCGACCATTCGGAGGATAATGAAACTGCCAATTTGGATTTTGAAGATTTTGAACACTTAGAACTCAATGGATTTTTTCAACTCAAAATCAAACAAGGGGATAAATACAAAGTAGAACTGCCTCGAGACAACGATGCCAATTTCGTTCAAATTGAACAAGAGGGTAATCAACTGCAAATCTCGCAAAAACGTGGCAAAAGATATTCCCAAGGCATTGAATTGATTATCACTATGCCCAATCTACAAAGTTTGGATTTGCAAGGGGCATCACAAGTGGAGGTACAAAATTTCAAACTTGATGAGCTTAAACTTGAGCTAAGTGGAGCCTCCAAAATCACCCTCAATGGCTCGGCAAATGTCATAGAAGCCGAAATAGCCGGAGCTTCGCATATTTTGGCTTATGGTATGCCTGCCAAAAAAGTAGTGCTTGATGTAGCTGGCGCAAGCGATGTGAAAGTAAATGCTCAAGAAGAATTGATTGTAAATGCCGCCGGAGCAAGCAATATTCGCTACAAGGGCAGTCCCAAAGTCCGTAAAGATGTAATGGGATTAAGCTCTGTCAAACGCGCCGACTAACTGAATAATCTTCTTCTAAACCAAGCCGATAAATATGACTGATAAGGTATTGGAAATTATATAATCACTTGGTTATCAATTAGTTATACTTCTATCAATCTGTACCTTATTTTGTAATAATTCCTAATTGACAAAAACAGCCAAGAATTACCCAATTCTTGGCTGTTTTTTATATAAAATGAATTACTAATTCAGTTGTTGCGTAATTTCGCGGATAAAAAAATCACATTCAGCTTCCATAGCTTGGACAAGTACATTGGCTTGGTGAAGGTTGGGGGGGTGCGCAAGCAAAGCATTGGCATCGTTGAGCAGTTGGCTTACGATATTTGAATCAAACAATGAAAGCGAGGGCTTTGCCTTGTGGGCAAGGTATTTTAGTTTGTCGGTTTGGCGTTCAATTAAATAATTTTTGAAGTTTTGCTTCATATCCGAAAAAAAACGCAGCGTAAGCGCCAATAACTCAATTCGGTATTCAATATCACCATCGACAATTTTGTCGATTTTACTAAAATCCAATTTACGACTTTTATCTTCCTTTGCCACTATCATAACACATTTTATCTCAATATTGAGCGTTTATTTTTTCCATTAAACAATATATTGATGAGATTAGAATTAGGTTAGTATGGGAGTACGTTTCAAATTTACGCATTTTTATTGCCTTGCCTCAATCCTCTGCGAGGTAGCATATCTAAGAAAGCATATTTCAAATACGCTTTGGGTATAAGATGTTATGTAGATTTGTATATTTGTTTCAAGATTAGCAATCAATACTTCGTTAAACTTTTGCTCATTTATTCCAATGCTTGGTGAATATTTTATAACTAATTGACCGTGTCTGCCTCTGGCTGATAATCAAGTGATTATGAAGATGGAAAATAATCTTATGCAAAACCCTTCTTATCCACCACAAGTGCGACTCAATCAGTCAATTAACGCAAAACCCGAAGCGCAAAACTATAAACTTCACAAACTAGCATTTTTTTAAACTTGAAAATAAAATTATTTGTTAGAATTTTTTTTGTCTTTAACTTTTTTTTAACCTTGCTAAAAGTGCATATTTTTTTCTACAATTGCAAGTCAAATTTTAGATTAATCAAATGTGTAACAAAAAAACTTGGTTGCTTGGGCTATGGGCTATATTTTGGACTTTGGAGGTATTGGCTCAGGCTTCGCCGGATAGCCTACAAAACGCTTGGCAACCTAAGCCTCGTTATCATTTTCAAGACACGACTCAAATCAAGCCCAAACGTTTGAAAACCTTGCTGGTAGGCGGTTCGGCGGTCTATATATCGGCAATGACGGGCTTGTATTTTGTATGGTACGGCGATGAAGCCACCACCAAATTTCATTTTTTTGATGATAACCAAGAATGGAAACAAGTCGACAAAATCGGGCATTTTTACACGGCTTTCAATATCAGTCGAGCAAGTGCCAAAGGTTTTAAATGGGCAGGTATGAGCAATCGCAAAGCCCATTTTTGGGGAATGATTACGGGCATTGCCCTGATGACTCCCATCGAGATATTTGATGGCTTTTCGCCCACTTATGGGGCATCTTGGGGCGATTTGGTTGCCAATACTTCGGGGGCGGCATTGTTGTATGGGCAATATGCGCTGTGGAATGAGATGCGGATTCAGCCCAAGTTTTCGTTTCACCGCACGGGTTTTGCGCCTATGCGCCCCCAATTGCTGGGCAAGGGCTTGGCGCAAGAGTTTTTGAAAGATTACAACGGGCAAACTTACTGGTTGTCGTTTGATATGGATAAGTTTTTGCCCAAACGCAAGTTTCCCAAATGGCTCAATTTGGCGGTGGGTTATGGGGCAGGCAATATGATTTTTGCCGAAGACTCCGAAAATTTGCGCGTGGGATTGGACTCTTATCGCCAATATTATTTGGGTATTGATTTTGACTTGACGGCGATTCGCACCCAAAACAAATTGGTAAAAGCACTTATTTATTTGGTGGATAATATTCGATTTCCGGCACCGGCACTTGAATACAACCGCATCAATGGCTGGCGGTGGCACTGGTTGTATTTTTAGGTTTTTTAGTTGCTGATTTCTATGCTATTTGAATTGTTGTCGTTAAATTACATTTAATTTACTGATAATCAGCTATTTACGAGCTATTTGCTTTGCAAAAGAGCTATCCCTGATTGTATAGTAAATGAGAATTGGGTGAAAAAAATATATAATAAATTTTACTTTACGTCTTTGAGATAAATACCTGATTATCAATTACTTACAACTAATGCTGTCCAATTTACAGCAATTCCCACTGTAAAATAATTGAACAAAACTTTTATATTTTAACTTTTATATTTATAAAAATAACAAAATATATAAGTAATTGATAATCAATGTT
>JALONJ010000253.1 GCA_025455045.1 Microscillaceae bacterium
AAATGCTGATTATCAATTACTTATATATTTTGTTATTTTTATAAATATAAAAGTTAAAATATCAAAGTTTTGTTCAATTATTTTACAGTGGGAATTGCTTGCTAAAGGATTAGGAATTGTTTAATTGCCTGATTTTCAAATAATTAAACCCATATACTTTCCCTTCTTTCTAATAAAAAGAGGGGAATTTTGTTTTGTTACCAATACAGAGCAAGACTGGGTGTATTTTATCAACCATTACAGATTGCAAACACTTACAACAATTGTTCTTCTGCTATTTCGGCAAAGTTTTGTAAGCGATAATTCTGTCCCCATTCTGCCATTGCTTGCAAAATAGGCAAAGTGGCTTTGCCCCAAGCGGTGAGGCTGTACTCGACTCGGGGAGGTATTTCGGCAAAAATTTCGCGGTCGATGATGCTGTTTTTTTCCAAATCGCGCAGTTCTTGGGTAAGCATTGTTTTGCTGATTTCGGGGAGGGCGCGCTGCATTTCGCCAAAACGATTGATACCCAATGAAATCATAAATATAATCAAGGGCTTCCACCGCCCACCTATGAGATGTGTAGTGAAGGTTACGGGGCAGGTTTCGGAAGAAAGTATTATTTTTTCCATCTTAACAATTAAATAACATTGTGTAACTACTTGATAATCAATATTAGTACTAAAATAATGACTAGGTAATTAAATTCTAACTACTTGCCAAAAGTAAACTATTTGACTTACTTTGTCAAGTTATTTTTGAATTTTTAACCTTTAAATTTATCATAATATGTACGTTATCACAGGTGCAACCGGCAATACCGGACAGCGCATTGCTCAATCCTTGCTCCAAGCCGGCAAAGAAGTACTAGCCATCGGGCGCGATGAAAAAAAATTAGAAAACTTGAAAAGCCAAGGGGCTAAAATAGCGATTGGCGACTTGGAAGATGCAGCTTTTTTGGCTCAGGCATTTAGTGGAGCTACTGCCGTATATGCTTTGGTTCCGCCCAAATGGGATTTGCAAGAAGAATGGCGCAGTTATCAACGCCGCGTAGCCACGGCTATCGCTACGGCAATTGAAAATGCAGGGGTAGAAAATGTAGTGGTCTTGAGTTCGAATGGGGCGCATTTGCCGAGTGGTGCCGGACCGGTAAGTGGTTTGTATGAGTTTGAACAACAATTGAAAGCCATTGCCGGACTGAATATCTTGAGTTTGCGAGCCGGATATTTTATGCAAAATTTGTATGGGGCAATTGGAATGGTCAAAGGAATGGGGGCATTTGGCTATTCGCTACGGGCTGATGTCAAAACGCCGGTAGTACATACCAACGATATTGCCGATGTAGCGACCCAACACTTACTAGCTTTGGATTTTGAGGGTTTTAAATCGGTATTTGTACCCGGACAACGCGACCTTACGATGCCCGAAATAGCTCAGGTATTGGGCAAAGCCATTGGTAAGCCGGATTTGCAATATATCCAGTTTTCAGATGCGGAGGCAACTGCCGGAATGATTGAAGCCGGAATACCCAAAACGATTGCTGAGGGTTATACCGAGTTGTTTGCTTGTTTGAATAGTGGGGAGTATTTGAATGATTTTGTGCGCACGCCCGAAAATACGAATCCTACCTCGATTGAAGATTTTGCGCAAGAGTTTGCGGTGGCTTATCAATATAGTTAATCATTTGACTATCAATTAGTTATAAAAAATCAAATCATTGTATATGGTTTGATTTTTTTATATAGAGTTTATAAATGATTCTTAACATTTTTTTGGGAAGTAAACGCCCAATCGGAAAAGGAAACCTATTTACAAGGGTAGGCTAAACAGCCTGCATTACAATTTTTCTAAAAAGTGATGAAGGCTCATAAATTGAAAGTATCTATTTGGTTATCACGGTTTTATAAAAATTAATTGCGCGCCGGATGGAATCCGTATGGCAGAGACCCCGCTTGTGGGCTACTGCTCCCGAGCGACCACGCTCGGGAGCAGTAGCCCACAAGCGAGGCTCTGGGCTTGCCAGACAGCCGGAAATCGCGCCCAAATTTTGTTGGAAAGTAGCGGGTATTTGGGGGATGAATGGGTGAGGATATGTCAAGATTTTGCGTGAAATTGTGTAATTTGCATTGCCTTGTGCCTCATTGGGCTAATGCTTGGCTTGGGTGAATGAGACTAGGCAATTGATTTGACAAGGCAGAAAAGATACAGCAGAAATTTTAAAAAAACATAACTAATTGATAATCAGGTAGTTATATAATTTTGATTACTCATAACTCATTGGACAATGATAGCTCCTTCTGAACTTATTTTGAATCCTGACGGCAGTATTTATCACTTGCATTTGCGCCCCGAGCATATTGCCGACCACGTGATTGTAGTGGGCGACCCCGACCGGGTGGCGATGGTTTCGCAGTATTTTGATTCTATTGAGTATCGCTTACAAAAGCGGGAGTTTGTTACGCATACGGGCTATGTGGGTAAGACTAGAATTACGGTGATTTCGTCGGGTATTGGAACGGATAATGTAGATATTTTGCTCAATGAGCTTGACGCTTTGGTAAATATTGACTTAGAGACCCGCGAGGTGCGCCCGCAAACTGCCCACAAACGCCTGCAGATGATTCGCATTGGTACTTCGGGCAGTTTGCAAGCCGAGATTCCGATTGATAGTTTTTTGGTGTCGGAGTCGGGGATTGGTTTGGACACTTTGAATTGTTTTTATTCGTTTGGGCAAACGCCCCTAGAAAACAACATTGCGCAAAACTTGCAGGCAAAATTAGGTTTGCCTTTTCAGCCTTATTGTGTGAGCCTCCGTGAAAATGAGTGGCAGGGTTCGTTGCGTTTACAGGAGCAAATAGCCTTTGATATGTTGGGAGGCAATACGGTTTCGTGTCCGGGGTTTTATGGTCCGCAGGGGCGGGTGGTGAGGTTGGATATTCGCAATCCACAGTTTATCGCCACGCTTCAAGATTTTGAAAATCCGTATCTCAAGGGCGGGATTACCAATTTTGAGATGGAGACTTCGGCTTACTATGCTTTTTGTCGGATGCTAGGGCACGATATGATTTCTTTGAATGCGATTTTGGCAAACCGCGCGCTCAACCAGTTTTCGCAAAACCCTTCGGCAATTGTGGATAAATTGATTAGAATTGTGTTGGAAAGAATTGAAGGGCTGAAGGATTGAGGAATTGCCAATTGGTTGTATTATACTTGGGTATTTATATTACATTATGGAAATTTGTAAAAAGGCGGGCTTGGAAACGCGCATTAGGCTCGGCTAGGTTGGAAACCTAGCAAATAGGCGGCGATTTTTCCCTAGCAAGGGGTTTGCAAACCCTTTGCTAGGGAAAACTCACAATGTTTGAATATAGGTCGTAAACTAAAACTTCAAAATATTTTTTTCTTATTCCTCAATGTACTAGGCTTCCAAGCCTAGCACGATATACTCGCGCGTTTCCAAACGCGCCTAGCTTGAATGTAAGCCAACTCATAAAATATATAAGTAATTGATTATCAATTGATTGCCAAAATATTCAGTCTTCTTCGGCTAAAACCGAAGCTACTTTTATAACTGCTTGATAATCAATCATTTATAATTTCAAGTGGTTTACGCTTAAATACTACATAATTTCTAATTCTTTTGCTATTTTAACACTTTCAATTAACCTAAGTATGTATAACAAATTAATTGATATTATCATTTATGGTAAAATATTGATTATCAGTTGTTTAACAAAATTGAATATGATCAATTAAATACTCCCTTGTACTTATTTTGGATTTGTTTAGGTTATTGCCATTCTCTGTAGGTATAAATTTTAAGCATCATATCTACCCCACCGTCTATTGTTTATGGTTTGTGGTCTGTCGGCTATCATCTTGTATTGCAAAAAATTACCTAATTTTGCAGACTTTGGAACGAAAAGATTATGAAAGAAGATTTGAATATTATGCGCATTGTGTTGGTAGGCGGGATTCTATTTGTAGGGTTGATAGGCTATTCTTTGTGGAATTTGGGGAATGATAACTCACCCGAAGAACTTAAAACCGAAGAATATTTGAAAAAAAATGCCGCCCGCCTCGAAGCCGAGAGCCTCAAACCTACCGAAATTGACTCGACATTGCTGATAGATGAACGCCGACAAAATATTTTGTTTATCGGCGATTCAATGGCGGAAGGCTTGCAGACTCCTTTGAACGAATACGCCCAGTTCAACGGTCATCGCCTTACCACTTTGGCTAAAACCAGTGCCAGCATCGTAGCTTGGGTAGGGCGCGATAGTGTGGGGCGTTTGCGCAGTGCAATTCAAGAAATAAAACCGACCTATGTGATATTGAGCTTGGGGTCAAATGAATTGTTTACCAAAGACTTGGAAACCTACGATAAATATTTGCAAAATATTGTCAATCAATTGGGTACTACCAAATTTGTGTGGATTGGACCGCCCAAATGGAAAAACGACAATGGACTGACTGCCACCATTGCCAAAAAAATTGGTGAAGACCGTTATTTTCCTTCTGAAACCGTCAAAATGCCTCGCGCCGGAGACGGTATCCATCCTACTTATCAGGGCTATTTTCAATGGGCTGATAGCCTTTGCGCTTGGATTAACCAACAAAGCCGCCACAAAATCATCTTGCGTAAACCACTCAAAGCGGAAAAAAAAGATACCTTGACCAAAAAAAATTAAAGCAAGAAAATTAAATAATTGATTAATAATTTTTTGTAAGTACCTGATTAGTAAATAATTATACAATTTATTATTCCCTACGATTCGTAGCTATCTTTAAATTTTCTAGCCTCAAATTCCATATTAAAAACCCAAAAAATATTATATCTTTGTAAAAAGCATTACGAATTTTATGCATACCGAAACCATTACTCTTTCTATAAATTCCGACAAAAAAAAAGCATTTTTAGAAATGCTCAAGTTATTTGATTTTGTCGAGGTTTTGGAAACTGAACCCACTCAAACCAATGGCAAGCATTTGATTGAAGATGATGATTTAGAAGAAGATCCTACTGAAGTCGCCCTCTACTATGACCCTGATAAATTGGCTTACACTGTAGAAGATATAGAGGCAATTGCCCAGCATTTTCCTAAAAATTATCGCTGGACTTACCAAGATTTGCAAAAATATTTCCCCAAAGACCTCAAAATCAGTGTCCAAATCATTCAAAATCAACTTTTTATTATGGGTTCTCCAAATTTTCAACACCAAAATATCTCAGAAGAATTAGGCTTTCAATTTGGTACTTTTATTCGGAACAATAAATTAGGCAAACTATTGTATGCCCCAATGGATATAAAATTTGATGCAGATAATATAGTTCAACCAGATATAATTTTTATTGCAGTAAGTCGATATGAAGTGTTGGGCGAGCAAGTGATTACAGGTGCGCCAAACTTAGTGGTTGAAATCTGGTCCGAAATATGAAGCATCAACTTTATGAAAATCAGGGAGTTACCGAGTATTGGCAAATTTACCCCAAAAAGAAAAAAATAACTGTAGAAGTATTGAATGAAAATCAACAATATGAAGTGTTTTCGGAAGCAAGTAAAAAAGGTACGATTCGCTCTCAAGTTTTAGCCGGTTTTGAAATAGATTTGGCTACGGTTTTTGGGGGAAGTTGATTTTTTATAAGTGATTGATTGTCAGATAGTTGTGAATAAATATTAAAAATGAGTGATTTTGAAAAAAGGCTGAAAGAACGCACCCAAAAAATTGATGCTAAACTAGCTCAGTTAGACCAAACTGTAAGTCAAACCTTGCAAGAAATCCAAGAATTAGGCAAAGAAGTAAAGAGTTTTGCCTTTTGCCGAAAAACATCGCCAAACAAAAATGAAAAAATTAGCCAAATTACAAAATGAAGAGAAATAAGCCTTTCTGGTTATTTTTGAAATGGATTTGGCTACGATTTTTGGGGAAAGTTGATTTTTTTGTAAGTAACTGATTATCAATTGGTTGCAATTTTTAAATTGAAATGATACTAATTAATTGATTTCGCCATTTTCACATAATTTCTTTAATTTTTCATACCTATCAACAAAACTTGGCAAATCATAGCCCATTTTTATCATCTTTTCTTGTTCTTTTAACCAAACACGACAAGAATAACCAACATCCATCTTAATACCACTCAATATATTTAAATCAGAGAAGTAGACTTTTTTAATATCTGGCCTCATTAATAATTCAGGACATATAGTTTCTAATTTGTTGATAGCTTTTTCTAAATAATAAATTGCATCTTTTAATTCATTACGTTTATGTGCCTCAAAAGCTTCATGTTCATAAAATTTAAATTCATCAATTGCCTTTATATCTTCCTTCATCTTATCATAGCGACTTCTTGGAGTCCCATCTTCTCCACAATCAGTCTGAGTTTGAGAAAATAAATAACTAGTTTTTAGACATAGTATAATCAAAAAACTACAAAAAAATTTTACTTTAAGCATAATAATTTGATATTTAGCATAACTCTAATTCGTCTTGATGAAAATCAGCATTCTTTTGTTCATTATTATCAAACCATTGGCATATGTAATAACCATTAAAAATAAGTTTAGGAATTAAAGGGTCATCACCTTTTGACATCTGCTTATTAGCATATGTTACAGACATTTTTGGTCCTCCTATTTTGAGTACCACACAATCACCAATTTTAAATTTTTGTTCTATCATAATTTTCATTGATATTAAACTCGAAGGTTGTGATTTAAAGAATCGTTAAGGATAAATATTACCATTTGAATTTTCTACAAGATATCCCATTTTACGAAGAGCTTCAAAAATATCATTAGCTTGCTCTTCACTAGCTCCTACCGAATAAACTAACCAAGATTTAATGTAATGTGGGTAGATATACCCTGAACTTGTCTTACCCAAATCGGCTTCTTTAATATCCTTTGCTAATGATTGCCAGTTTTGATAACCACGTTCTTGAATAAGTTGAAGTAAAGTCATTGTTGTAATAAAATTGTGGATAATTAATTTATGTATATATTCAATCAACTGAGTATCAAACAATTACATACCAATATGATTTTTGAGTAAAATTAGCATTTTCCAGAGTTATATTTTAATTTTACAAGCGTAATTATTTCTTTAAAATTGTAATTTAATATTTTGAGTATGGAACTTGGACAAAGAATTAAGAAACTGCGTGAATTACGAAACTTCAGCCAAAAGTATATGGCGGAAAAACTGGAGATTACCCAACAAACTTATAGCAAGATGGAAACAGGTGAGATTGACTTTCCAGTAAGTCGAGTTAAAAATATTGCTGATATTTTACAAATTAAGCCAGAAGATATTTTTATGTTTGATGAAAAGGCAATACTAAGTAATAATAATTGTACTTTTTTAGGCGAAAATGTAACTGCTATAGGTATTAGTCAAAACTTACTTCAAGAGTTGCAAAAACGCTATGAAGCTCAAATTTTACAGCAACAAAAAGAAATAGACCGCTTGCATAGTTTGTTGGAGAAAACCCTTACCAAATAAAGATATGGCACAAAAAACCGCTTATGAGAGCCTTTTGATAGCGATAAAAGATAGCATCAAACAAGCCCAAATCCAAACCAGTCAGTATGTCAATAGTGCTTTGATTACATTGTATTGGCAGATTGGCGAAACCGTTACCCAACGCCAAGAAGTCGAAGGCTGGGGTAAGGCAATTGTAGAACGTTTATCAGCTGATTTGCAAAAAGAATTTCCCGGTCAGCAAGGGTTTTCCGTCCAAAACCTTTGGTTTATGCGCCAATTTTATATCACTTATCGGGATAATCCAATTCTCCAACAGGCTGTTAGAGAAATCCCTTGGAGTCATAACATTATGATTATGAGCAAGTTAAAGACTCAAAGAGAGGGAACATTGTATATCAAAATACAAATTATATAACCAACTCCCCTCCGCCAAAGACCTCAAAAAATATTTGAAATCCAAAATCAAATAACCCAATTGGCTGGTTTTTCAAATAAGTATTGCCAATTTTCCACCCTATACTTCCTCAAAATCAAAGTTTTGGGCTATTTTTGCGATTAGCTGAAATTTTTTTAAAATTTGTAAATTGATTAATCAAAACGTACTTATTGTAACTAACTGATAATCAATCATTTATACAGTTTATCAATAAACGTACAACGCCAACCGTACAACGTTTAAAGCAAAAATGGAAACCACAGAAATACGCATAGATTACCACCGCAAAGTCAAGCGCGTGTTGCGCGAGGTCAGCAAGGCAGTCATTGGGCAAGATTATATGATTGAACGACTCTTGATTGGTTTGTTTACCAATGGGCATATCTTGCTTGAGGGCGTGCCGGGTTTGGCTAAAACCCTGACTGTCAGCACCTTAGCCAAGGCTTTGGATTTAAAATTTCAACGTTTGCAATTTACGCCTGATTTATTACCGGCTGATTTGGTAGGCACTATGATTTATAATCAAAAAGAAGGGGATTTTCAGGTCAAAAAAGGACCGATTTTCGCCAATTTGATTTTAGCTGATGAAGTCAATCGCGCACCGGCAAAGGTTCAATCGGCATTGCTTGAGTCAATGCAAGAAAAACAAGTAACCATCGGCGATACTACCTACGAGCTTGACCGCCCGTTTTTGGTCTTGGCAACCCAAAACCCTGTCGAACACGAAGGAACTTATCCCCTGCCCGAGGCGCAAGTGGATAGGTTTATGATGAAGGTATATGTGAGTTATTTGACCAAAGAACTCGAGCTAGAGGTAATGCGAAGAATGTCAAATATGAATTTTCGGGCAGAAATCCGTCCGGTTTTGCGCCGCGAAGATATTTTTGGGATTCGTGATGAAATCAATAAAGTAACTATCTCTGAATCTTTGGAAAAATACATCATTGAATTGGTATCGGCAACGCGCCACCCCTTGGATTACGGCTTAAAAACCGAAGCCCAATATATTCAATATGGAGTATCAACTCGCGCTTGTATTGATTTGAATTTGGCTTCCAAGGCTTTGGCTTTCTTAGATGAGCGCAATTACGTATTGCCCGAAGACATTAAAGAAGTTACCCGCGATGTATTCAACCATCGAATTGCCCTCAATTATGAAGCCGAAGCCGAAGGTATTACGACTATCCAAATTGTGGACAATATTTTGAAAAATGTACCGATAAATAACTAATGTGCTGATTACTTGATGTGTTAATGTGCTGCTAATGAATTAGTTGGTATTTTTTGTTATGCTGAGTAAAGCGAAGAATCTTAACTTTTGCCGGCGAATACCTAAGTTTCTTCGCTTTGCTCAAGATGACAAAGATAAATTTAGCAAATTTTGAATCTTGAATTTTGAATTTGAATCTTGAACTCTGAATTTTGAATTTTTATGTTACAAATAGATTTTATTCGTGATAAAAAAGAAATTGTTTTGCAAGGATTGCAAAAACGAAATTTTGCGCGTGCCGAAGAGTTGATTGCCCAAGTATTGGATTTTGACCAAAAACGCCGCGAAGCCCAAACCGAACTCGACAAAGTAAATGCCGAAGCCAATAACTTGGCAAAGAGCATTGGCGAATTGATGAAAAACGGCAAAAAAGACGAAGCCGAAGCAATGAAAACCAATTCTGCCAGCCTGAAAAATCGGGCAAAGGAATTGGAACAAGCGATGAAGGATTTTACCCAACAACGCTTGGAGGTTTTGGTACAAATCCCCAACATTCCCAATGAGGTTGTTCCGGCGGGCAAATCCGCCGATGACAATGAAGTCGTATATCAATGGGGCGATATGCCCGAACTAGGCGACTGGGCATTGCCGCATTGGGATTTGATTCAAAAGTTGGACATCATTGATTTTGAGCTGGGTAATAAAATTACGGGTGCGGGTTTTCCCGTTTACAAAGGCAAAGGGGCAAAACTCCAAAGGGCTTTGATTAATTTTTTCTTAGACCAAGCCATCGAGGCGGGATATAGAGAGATTCAACCGCCTTTGTTGATTAATCGTGATTCAGGGTTTGGCACAGGACAATTGCCCGACAAAGATGGGCAAATGTACCACGCTACCGAAGATGATTTGTTTTTGATACCCACGGCAGAAGTGCCGATTACAAACCTCTATCGGGAGGTGATTTTAAATGAAGGAGATTTTCCGATTAAAAACGTGGGTTATACTCAATGCTTTCGGCGCGAAGCCGGTAGCTGGGGGGCGCACGTGCGTGGCTTGAATCGCTTGCACCAATTTGACAAAGTAGAAATTGTGCAAATCCAACACCCCGATAAATCTTACCAAGCGCTCGAGGAGATGTGCGCGCACGTACAAGGCTTACTCGAGAAGCTAAATTTGCCTTATCGCCGTCTCAAGCTTTGCGGGGGGGATATGGGCTTTACTTCGGCACTTACTTTTGATATGGAGGTGTTTTCGGGGGCGCAAAAACGCTGGCTCGAGGTAAGCTCGGTCAGTAATTTTGAGACTTATCAGGCAAATCGTTTGCAATGCCGTTTTAGACCTAAGGATAATCCTAAGAATATTCAGTTAGCCCACACTTTGAATGGCAGTGCTTTGGCTTTGCCAAGAATTGTGGCTTCTTTGTTGGAGAATAATCAAACCCAAGACGGTAAAGTAAAAATTCCGGCGGTTTTAGTGCCTTATACGGGTTTTGAATGGATTGAGTAGTAAAACTTCACTCGAAAAACTAAACCCTGATTGAAAACAATCAGGGTTTAGTTTTTTTGGGAATTTTATAAAAATAATTGCGCGCCGGATGGAAGCCGTAAGGGAGAGACCCCGCTCGCGCTCCCTACCTAGCGAAGGGTTTGCAAACCCTTCGCTAGGTAGGGAGCGCGAGCGGGGCTCTATACACGACAGCCGGAAATCGCGCCCAAATGGATTATAAATTATTGATAATCAATTATTTATACAATTTTGCTACTGCTAAGGGTTGATTTGGACGGTAACGTTGGCGGCTTGGTAATGGGTAAACATTTTGGCTCCGGCACCGGTTTTTTGGGCTACGGTTACGTCTTTGTAACGCCGCAAGATGGCGGTAATGTTTTGTCCGGTGGGTAAGTTTTGAATTTGGTTGGCATTTACAATGACGCTGGTAGCGGCAACATCGGTGCGTAGGGCAATTTGCAAATCGCCAATCGCGGGGCTATTCATACTGATTGCGGCACTTTCGCCACTGATGAGGGCATCACCTACCCAAAATACTTCGGTGCTGTTGCCTTTTTTGAAAGTTGGCATTGCATTGGGGAAAGCCACAGGTTTGATACCGCTAATGGTGTTGGTGTACTCTTTGCCATTGGTATCTTTCCATTTGAAAGTACCGGTGGTGAGGAAACCGGCATACTCGCGCTCATAATAAGCCAATACACTGTTGTAGGTGAGGAGGTCATTGTTGAAACGGATTTCGCTGGCTCCACTCAGTTGGAGTTTGGTACCAAGGGCATTGCTAAATTGAAAAGTAGCGCGCGCAAAGGTTTTGTCGCGGTTTTTGTCGTAATAGAGTTCGTAGGTTGCGTAGATTTTATCTTGGTCGACCGACTCAGAAGGCTCACTAACACAACCTTGCAAAAACCAAATACTGCAAAGCAAGAGAAGAATTTTTGCTAATTTTTCCATAAACTTTATATTTTTAAGATTTGATAATATCCTAAAAAACGCTTCGGTTCGGGGGCTTATTACTTGATAAAAGTCAATTTCGTTTGGCGCGAATCCGGCTGAGGGTCTCGAAAGAAACGCCAATATAATCGGCAATTTGATGCAAGGGAATATTTTGGAGAATTTCGGGACTGCGGCTGATGAAGTCTTCGTACTTGGCTTTACCGTCTTTAAAAAGAAGAGTATAACTGCGATTGATGAGTTTGAGGATATATTCTTCGTTGCTTAGTCTGCCAAATCGCTCCCAAATGGCATCTTGAGCATACATTTTTTGCAAATCGGCATAATTCATACTCAAAGTTTCCAAATCAGTAACGGCAATAATGTTGTGAATAGCCGGTACTTGATGGGTAAAACTATACACTTCGGTCAGTAAATCGCCGGCAAACGAAAACCAAACCGTGCCTTCGTTCTGTTCATAGTTGAAAAAATGGCGGGCAATGCCTTCATTGATAAACCAGATTTTGGGGCAAACTGCCGGAGTTTGGAGCAAATATTCCCCTTTTTGATAATTTTCAAGGTGGACATAACGCAAAAAATCTTCCATTTGCGAGTCGCTGGGCTGCACAAATTGGCGGATATAGGTTTTGAATTTTTCTAAAGACATCTGGTTTTGTTTTTTAATTTTGATATAAATGATTGATTATCAGATATTTACAAAATATTTTTTTTGAAGTTATGAACGGGTGCATTTCAAATTTACGCGTTTCTATTGCCTCACCCTAGCCCTCTCCAAAGGAGAGGGTTATAGGTAGTAAATTTGAAATGCACCCTTTATGAACTGTATTGGCGGCGGGTGTAGATTTTTTGTAATTCACGGCGAATGACCAAGTCGGCAATTTGGGCGGGGCTATTTTGGGCAAGGGCTTGGCGAAAAGCTGCTTCATCTACATCTAAACGATACATTGCTTGCGCCAATTGTTCGGGTTGTTGAGCCAGCATTGTTTCAATCACCGCAATTAATTGAAGTCTAAAAGCCTGAAAATCAGCACTTTTGCTCCATTGAGCTTGGCTATCATTCAAGTTGAAATCTCGGGCGATGAGTTGTGGCAGTTGTTCCCAATTTTCCATATTCATATTCTTTAAACATCATTGCCCAAAGTTCGCTAAGTTTTTTGGTTTCTCGAGGAGGAATTTGATTAATTTTTAGCTAAGTAATGAGTTAATTATAAGATGTACTGATGTGCTAATGTAATCCATTGATTATCAATTAATTCATAAATTCAATTGTTTACTTTATTTTATTCTTGTTCCTAATAAGTTTTTTTGAAAAATTAAGGAATCTTTGAAATCTTGCTATTTTTTTGCTCAAAACATTTTGCCGCATCGCGGCGTTAAGTACATTGACCGAAAATTGGATTTTTAGAATTTATTTTATTCATTTTTTTACCTATTTTTACCACCATCAAATATTCTATTTTATTTCCCGATTGATTGCAATACTATTATTTATACCTTAAAAGAACCTAAAAGCCCTCACAAGTTTATATGAATGAATTTGAAGATGAAATAAAACGTCCTTCGCCCTTGTTGCTAATGCTGGAAAGCCGCGCTTTGCTCGAGTTGGGGGCTTATTTTGCCTTTGTACCCATCCTCAAAACCTTTGAATCATTGCCCAAAGGCGACGGTCATCCGGTTTTGGTATTGCCCGGTTTTATTGCCAGCGATGTATCTACTACTTTGCTCCGAAACTTTTTGAGCGATTTGGGCTACGAGGCTTTTCCTTGGCGGCTCGGACGCAACCTAGCCGACTATGACCAACTTGAGCTATTGATGAATGAGCGCGTAAAATGGCTGCGCAAACGTTATCTGCGCAAAGTAAGCATCATTGGCTGGAGTTTGGGTGGGGTTTATGCCCGCGAAATCGCCCGCGCAATGCCCAATGATATTCGGCAAGTGATTACTTTAGGCTCGCCATTTAGAGGAATAGGCAAAGAAAATAATGCCAATTGGGCTTACGAGCTGATTCACGGCAAAAGTGTGCGTGATATTGATGATGAACTCATCAAAAAAGTATGCACTCCGCCGCCAGTGCCAACTACGGCTATATTTACCCGCACCGACGGGATTGTCAATTGGCAAACTTGTATCGAAGACCCCGAAGGACCCATTACCGAAAATATTGAGGTTTTGGGTAGTCATTGTGGCTTGGGGCATAATCCAATGGTTTTGATGCACATAGCCGAGCGTCTTGCCCAACCCGAAGGCGAGTGGCAGCCCTATAAAGAAAAATATAAAAACCGGAGCCAAGACCAAAGTTTTGTAAAAAATTTTGCTTTTGTTTGATATTTCCATCACCCTCTTTTATATTTGCACTCCAATTTTTTGCCTAGACGGAATGTGGCGCAGCCCGGTAGCGCACTCCCTTGGGGTGGGAGAGGTCGGAGGTTCAAATCCTCTCATTCCGACTTAAAATCAAACCAAAAGCCTGTATTGTCAATACAGGCTTTTTTATTAGTTTAAAATAAGGTTTATTTTAAGGTAGTAATTTTGTAAATGATTGATAATCAAATATTTATGTAATAAAATTTCGTTTTGATAAAAAATTATCTAGCCAAAAACTAAGTATTTTATTTGGATCTTCACCACTTTTTAGGAATTGCCTTTGAGAATTCCATTGAATTCTGAAAAGCTCTCGCTTTTCAGTGATTCTGAACATTACCAAGCAAAATGAATATTTTGCGAAGGTAGCGAGCGAAGCTCTGAAGAAAAAATTCTCATTCCTGAAAAGTGGTGAAGAACCTTTTATTTTTCATAACGCATTGATAATCAAACAATTACAATTTAAATGGGCTATTTTTTTCATTATTGGAATAATTGGTCAATAGTACCTGATTTTTGAGTGTACCAATGCCCCAATTTTTCTAAATCATTCATTAGAAATCTTCTTACTCTCAAAATTAATGGGTTTTCAACTTCGGCAAAGTTTAAAACTTTGCCGAAGTTCGATGAACTGATTTTTAGAATATACGCTCCTCTTGGTGCATTACGTAATCAATTGATAATCAGCAACTTCCAACTTTGTCGAGGTTCGATGAACTGATTTTTAAAATATACGTTCCTCTTGGTGCATTGCGTAATCAATTGATAATCAACAACTTATTAAAAAATAAATCCATAATCGAAAATCGAAAAATCCAAAATCTAAAGCTCAATTCCCAATTTATACCCCAAATTTTTTAAATCTATCACTACTTTATCAATAATCGGAATGCCGTGAATGATTCGATACTCGTGATTTTCGCGCTCGGGTTGCCCGGGAATCAATACCTTTTTACCTGACACAGCTTCAGCATTTTGAAAAGATTCAATCCAGACATCCATCATTTGTTTAAACTCCTCGGCGGGGCGAAAGCCGTCAATTCGCATTGCTCCCAAAAAATGCCCTGTCCCCTCTCCTACCGACGGTTGTCTTTCGTGGGTATCGCCAGCCGTGGCAAAGGGCGGTACCCAAGGCCCAAAATTTGCCCCCGACAATACCCCACACATAATATCGACAATTGCGCCTAAGCAATATCCTTTATGACTGCCGTGGTCATAATCACTGCCCAAAGGCAATAAAGCTCCGCCTTCTTTGGGCGCGTGCGGATTGGTAGTACTATTGCCTTCGGCATCTTGCGCCCAGCCCATCGGCGCAGGTTCGTTTTTGCGTTGCAAAATTTGCAATTTGCCATAAGCGGCAGCAGTAGTGGCAAAATCAGCTACAAAAGGTGGGTATTTTTGGGCGGGAATCGCTACCGCAATTGGGTTGGTGCCGAGCATTTTTTCAATGGAAAAAGTCGGCACTGCCAAAGCCGAAGCGTGGGTTAATGCCACCCCAATCATATCTTTGGCTAAGGCTTGCATCGCGTGATAACCGGCAATGCCAAAATGCCCCGAGTTTTTGACCGCTACCCAGCCGGTGCCAACATTTTCGGCTTTTTCTATGGCAATTTGAATGGCGGCTTGGGCTACTACCAAACCCAAACCCCGATCGCCATCTACTACCGCCGTGCTGGGCGTTTGGTGGGTGATGCGAATGTTGGGCGTAGGGTTGAGTTTGCCCATTTCCCACTGGCGCACATACCCCGATAGACGCGCAACGCCGTGCGAATCAATACCGCGCAGGTCGGCAGTTACCAATACTTCGGCGGCTTGGTCGGCGTGGGTTTCGGAGCAACCGATTTTTAAAAATACGGCTTGGGTAAAGGCTTTGAGTTGAGCGTAGGTATATTGTTCGAATGTCATTGTATAAAATAGGCGTAATTATTTTAAAGATAAAAAAAAATGGTCCGTACCTACCATTAGTTTGTGATTTTTTGTAACTCATTGATTATCAAGTGTTTATAAATATTTCTTAGATTAGTTAATCACTTGATTTTCAAGCACTTAGTCCCTGATTATGGACTTGGAACTAAAAACTCCACAAATTATTGGAAGACCCGAACCACCCGCAAAGCGTTTTATGAAAAATTTATTTTATCATTTCGGCATAGTGTTTAAAAAACAAAGGAATGGTCTCAATGCCTTTGTAAAAATTAACCAGCCCATAATGTTCATTGGGTGAGTGCAGTGCATCAGAATCTAAGCCAAAACCCATTAAAATTGACTTCAAACCCAACTCTTTTTCAAACATTGCTACAATCGGAATACTGCCGCCCCCGCGCGTAGGAATGGGCTTTTTGCCAAAGGTCTGTTCCATTGCTTTTGCCGCCGCTTGGTAGGCTACCGAGCTGGTATCCATTACATAAGGCTCACCGCCGTGATGCGCCCTTACTTCTACTTTTACACTTTTGGGGGCTATGGATTCAAAGTGTTTTTTGAATAGTTGGGTGATTTTTTCGTATTTTTGGTTAGGCACCAAGCGCATACTGATTTTGGCAAAAGCCTTAGCCGGAAGCACAGTCTTAGAACCTTCGCCGGTATAGCCCCCCCAAATGCCATTTACGTCCAAAGTAGGACGAGTACCGGTGCGCTCGAGGGTTGAGTAGCCGTTTTCGCCCATTATATCGTCAATTCCGAGTTCTTTTTTGTAGGCTGATAGGTCAAAAGGCGCGCGATTGAGGTCGGCACGCTCGGCTTTGCTCAACTCCATTACATCGCTATAAAAATTGGGGATTGTGATATGCCCGTTTTTATCTTTCAAAGAAGCTATCATTTCGCACAATACATTGATGGGATTGGCTACCGCCCCACCATACACGCCGGAGTGCAAATCTCGATTAGCCGCCGTAACTTCTACCTCTACATAACTAAGCCCTCGCAAGCCTACATCAATAGAAGGCACATCGTGGGCAATGATAGAGGTATCTGAAATCAAAATAACATCGGATTTGAGTTTGGTTTTATTGTTTTTGACAAAAGTTGCCAAGTTTGCCGAGCCTACCTCTTCTTCGCCTTCAATCATAAATTTGACATTGCAAGGCAGATTGGCAGTTTTGACCATTGTCTCAAAGGCTTTGATGTGCATATAGACCTGCCCTTTGTCGTCGCAAGAGCCGCGCGCAAAAATTGCCCCTTGTGGGTGAGTAGCCGTAGTTTTGATAACCGGCTCAAAAGGCGGTGAATCCCACAACTCTACTGGGTCGGCGGGTTGCACATCATAGTGTCCATAAACCAACACTGTAGGCAGTTGCGGATTGATGATTTTTTCGGCATACACGATGGGGTGTCCATCGGTTTCGCATATTTCGGCGCGATCTACGCCCGCGCGTACCAATTGCATTTGAGCGTACTCGGCGGCACGGCGCACATCACTTTTGTATTTACCATCAGCACTTACCGAAGGAATTCTTAACCATTCTAACAATTCATTTACAAATCTTTCTCGATTTTGGTCAATATATGCTTTCATTCTTTATGATTTAGATTGTCGTTACAAATTTATTGTTGAGTGTTAGGGTCTAAAGTTACCTTTCCAAAACCACTAATTTGCCTCAACTTGAACCTATTTTGACTTCAAACTTACTAAATTATTCACAAATAATTGCGTGTGAAGTTGTTTTTGCTAAACAATTGATTATCAATTACTTATCAATTTCTAATGAATTTTTATTTTAGGCTTTATTAAAAAAGAATTACCCTTCAAAGGCTTTTCTGCCTACAAATATAAATATTCTCTAGCCAAATTGATTTTTTTTGAATTACAAAAATAAACTATTTGGCTCTCGATAGTTTACAAGGCTTGTCAAATATTTGATAGGGTGTGATTTTAGTATGATGTAAATTATTTAGTTCTTAAGTTTGTCTGATGCTCTCACCGCTTTTAATGCCAAGAATTGTACTTATGCGGGAGATTTTTGGCTAAAACTTGCCTTCATACAAGCCTTTAGGCGGACGAAACTAACCCACCCCCAGCCCCAGTAATGTTAATTTCTAAAAAAAAGGAATATCTTTGCGAAATAAAATATTGTGATGGAATTATCAAACTTCTTTTCAAGCGTTCAA
>JALONJ010000010.1 GCA_025455045.1 Microscillaceae bacterium
TACAGGCTTGATTTTTTGTTTCTTTTTTATCAAGAAAAAAGAAAGGGAGGTAACAAGTTTTTCTAATAAATACCTCATTATCAATGCTTTATGTAAAACTCAATTTATAAAAATTCTAAAAAATTAAATGTTCGTTTAAAATTTCGGTAGTCCCCTAAATGTAATGCTTTGATAGTTTAGCTTATATTTGCGAAAAATTTGTAAAAAAGATGAATTGTACCCATTGTGGTAGTGAAGATACGAAAAAAAATGGTCATACTCACTACGGAAAGCAAAATTACTATTGTAAACGCTGTAAACGTCAATTTGTGGAGGGCGGTCAGGACTGGTTTGTGAGCGAAAGTGAGAAAATACTGATAAAAAAACTACTTTTAGAGCGCATATCTCTTGAGGGCATTTGTCGAGTAATGGATGTAAGCTCGGCTTGGTTAGCTAATTATATCGTAAAGGTGTACGAAAGTTCCCCCGATGATTTAAATGTAGTTTTAGAGCTACCCAATCAAACGCAGTATTTGGAAGACCGATTTGAAGAAGAAATCCAAAGAATAAAAAAAAAAAAAGACGGATAAGGTGATCCAAAACTACACCGAAGTAGCCGATTATCCGAATGGATTTGAAATAGAAACTCTTGATAATGAGTTATTTACGGATAATTATGCCCTTGAGGATGATTATTTTGCGGGTTTAGAAATGAGTATGCCAAGGGATTTACTGATGGAAGAGGTGTATAGTCAAGACCGTGGATTGCGTGTACAATACTTAGGTATCCAATTAGATGAAATGTGGTCATTTGTGGGAAATAAAGACCAAAAACTGTGGATTTGGTTAGCCCTGAACCCGGTAAATCGGCAAATTATTGCTTTTCATATCGGCGATAGAACCGCAGCGGATGCCCAAATTTTATACGAAAATATCCCTGATTATTTTAAAGGTAATAGTGCTTTCTTCTCGGATTATTGGCGTGCTTATGTACCCGTATTTGCCAATGAACAGCATTTTGGCGTAGGCAAAGAGAGCGGATTAACCGCCTATATTGAAAGGTTTAACGGTACATTGAGGCAAATGTGTTCCAGATTAGTTAGAAAAGCCCTCAGCTTTTCTAAATCTTTTGAAAACCATGTGGGGGCTATCAAATATTTTATTTGCCACTATAACTTAAAAGTAAAAGCATTACATTTATAGGACTACCAAAATTTCTACAATGGGAATTGCTGACTTCTCGTTATCCTTAAAAAATTTATTTAGTTAAGATGCAGTCTAAATCCCCTTGCGCACGCAGGCTAAAAGCCTGCGTTACATTTTTTTCGCACAGATATAAAGATTCAAAACAAGCGAAAACCGCCTTATTTTTTATTTACCAACCTGATTCTATATTCTTGAATAAGCGGTTTGGCTTCGGGGGTCAGCGTAAAAAAGATTTCCACGTTGGCTTTTTCACCTTCTAAAGTAAAAGTGCCGCGCAAACGATTTTCGGGAATTATCTCGCTGATTTTCAATATTTTACCGGCTTGCCCAAAAACACCTTGAGCTTCTTGGCGGAGCATATCAGGAAAATAATCTAGAAAAAAGTTATCAGCAAAAATACCGGCCTGGGGAGCATTGTTCCAATCAGGCAAGATTTTTAATAATTCAGTTTTGCGCTGGTTAAGAATGGGGGTAATCGCCAAATCGCGGGGGCGCAATTGAGCAACCCGAATGAGCGTATCCAAAGCCGCCAAATTGATATAACCCGCCGAGGCGTAGGTGTGATTGACAAATGAGATGATTCCCAAGCCATAATCGGGCAAAATGCGCCAATTGCTCCCAAAGCCCGGCAAACCGCCGCTATGCCCAACCATTGTGCGGTTGTCGCAATCTTTGGTCCAGCGCAAACCATAGCCATAAGCACTTACCGTAGGGCATACTCTACCACTCGGTAGTTGACTTTGAGGACTTAAACTGCTAAAATTCCAAGGCATTTGCATCTCTCGCAACGAGGCGGCTTTCAATATGGCACTGTATTTTGCATTAGTTTGGGTATCGTCCCAAGCCCATTGAAAAAAAGCTACATAACGCGCAAAATCTTCCATTGAGGTCAATAAACCGCCCATTGCTCCATAAGCCCCATCGTGGAGCATTGGCTGTTCTACCCACTGATTTTTGAGATAACGATAACCTATAACCAATTGATTATCAGGTACTTGAGAATATTCCCAATAGGTATGCTTCATTCCCAAAGGGGCTAGGACTTGTTTGTTGATATAACTCTGGTAAGACTCTCCACTCACTTTTTTGATAATCAACCCAAGCATTGCAAAACCCAAATTGCTGTACTCATAAGCTACGCCCGGTGGATTGGCGTACGAAACTCCTTGCCGAAGCAAAGCCGTGAGTTGCTCATCGCTTACAGCAAGCTGTCGGTCGCCCCACGGGTTATCTTCGGGAAAACCCGCCGCGTGAGTCAGTAAATGGCGAATAGTTACAGGTGGCGAGTCGGGTGTGGGATAGGGCTGGTTTTGCATTTCGGGAATATATCGCGCGACCGGGTCGTCCAATTGGAGTTTTTGGGCATCGCGCAACTGCACAATTGCCAGAGCCACCAAACTTTTGGTCATACTGGCTATTCGATATACAGATTGGGGCGAAGCGAGCATTTTTGTCCGCAAATTGCCAAAGCCCGAATTAAAGGTGTGAATCAATTGCCCATCTAACATCAATCCATAAGTAACGCTCGGGTAGTGATTTTTTTCGGCATATTCTTTAAAAATTTTATCTAAGGTGGGAAGAACTGCGTCAATTTTTTGTCGTTTTTCTGAAGATGACTGCGCCAAAACTAAACGGGAGCTAAAAAATATGCTTAAACAAAAAATGAGTACAATTTTTTTAAGTATCATATCGCCAAAATTTGAAAAATTAAGATTGTTTTTGCGAAGAAATTTAATTTTTGGGAAATTTATTCAAAAAAAATGTGAATATTAGCACTTCCGGCAAAAAGACAAAAACCTAAATCAACAAACACCATTTTTTTAAAAACCTTTAGCTGGGTTGTAAAGTTATATAAGTAGCTGATTATCAATTATTTATAAAAAAATAAAAGGAATGAAAAAGATACAATTACTCGAGATTGCTTCGGCGCGGTCGGGCGATAAAAACGATATTTGCAATATTGGTCTTATGGCTCGCCAGCCACAATATTATCCCATTTTGCGCGCCCAAGTAACCGCCGAATTGGTCAAACAACATTTTGGACCTTTGATTAAAGGTAAAGTAGAACGCTTTGAGTGGGAAGCCATTGAATCGCTCAATTTTGTGTGTCATCAAGCCCTCGATGGTGGAGGCTCACGCTCAATGCGAATGGACACTTTGGGCAAAAATTTTTCCAGTCATCTATTAAAATTAACAATTGAAGTTGCCGATGACTTAGCCATAACTAATTGATAATCAATTACTTATGGGTATTTACCTTTTTTTGCTCATTTAATTCTATCAAATATCCGTCGGGATCGGCAAAATAAATTTGTTTCACTTTATCAAAGCGGATTTGCATGTGGTACTGGATATTTTGTGCCTTGAGAAACTGCTCGGCTTGGTCAATTGACTCGACAAATAGGGCATAATGACTGCCGTTTTTGTCGTGGTTTACGGCTTTTTTGCGCCCAGCCAAGAGGTGAATTTGTTGGTCAGCTCCGAGTTTGAACCAAGCGCGAATGGCTTTTAGGTCGTCTGGCACTTCAATCGCTTCTAGTCCTAAAACATCTTGATAAAATTTTGCCGAGATCCGAATATCCTTCACTTGCAAAGCAAGGTGATTGTGTTTTACAATTCCCAAACTATTTTGAGCCAACAAACTTCCAGAAAAAAGTAAGCCACCAAGCCATAAAATCCAAGTTTTCATTTTGAATCAATTGATTTTGATTGATAAATTAGAAAATAGTGAATAGTGAATATTGTAGAATGAATAATTTTTTTAATTACTTGAAAATCCTCCAAAGGCAGATACCGTCAGACAGTTAAATAATTCCCTAATTCCTAATTCCTAATTGTTAATTCTTTAGTCTTTCCGGCGATAAAAGTAAATATTGGCGCGGGTTTCGTACACGGTTTCGCTGAGGGTATAATAGCCCGAACCGTCCAAAGCCCAAGCAATGCCTTCGCCCTGCGACTCAAACAGGTAGGCAACGCGCACGGGAGGGCGTTGGAAGGTTTGTGTCAAACTTTCGCCGGATTTGCGCCGCCAATAATAAATATTGACATAGTTTTTTATAATAATTTCTTCGCCATTTGCCAAAATATCCCCGCCGGTCGCATAACTAAAATGCAGGGTTGCAATTTTTTTGGCAGTAAGCACCTCATTATCAGCCTTTTGTGGATAGGGTAGTATATATACATTGACTTGCTTTTCGCGTTTTGAGACAATATACAAGTCTTTGGTGAGTGGGTCAATCATCAAAGTTTCGGCATCGCGCTTGCCATCTTCATAGCGAAATCGAATCGTCTCAACCTGAGCAATGATATTGCCTTGTTGCTTGTATTTGTAGGATTTGGGTTCCAAAAAGCGGTAAATATATTTGACATCTCTTTGCGCTTTGTTATCGCCAATATCTCCCAAGTAAATATAATTTTGGTTGGGGATTGGTCCCCCGCCAATGCAAATATCTTCTACATCTTGAAAAGGCAGGTGATTGGGCAAGCGAAATTGTGCCAAAAATTTACCTTTGGGGCTAATCAAAAAGATTCGCGGCTCGTCGCCACTGTCATTATGGGTCCACAATGCCTTGGCTAGGTTGCGACTATAGACCAAGCCCGAGGCTTCTTTGATTCGCCAATCTTTGACCACATACGCCGGAGCTTCAAAAGTGCTATCCATCTGAATAGTGCTATCCAGCGATTCTTCATAATCGGGTAGGGGTTCATAACTACAGGTGTTTACCACCAAAAGCAATAACAAAAACACACTTAAACTGATAATCAGTGTTTTGAGAATCAGATTTATTTTCATTTCGTCTTTTTTTTGACAAAAATAAGTAATTTAATGTGAATATTTTAGCGTATTATTAAAAAAGTACAAATTTTATTTTTGAATTTAAAAGATTTATTTTAAAAATGAAAATTAAATAATTATCTTAAACTATTGATTATCAAGCAATTGAAATTATTTTCAATATCCAAAAAATTGTCAGTTCTGCGGCACAGATAATTCCTTAAATATTGAAAATATAATAATTATACAATTTTATTTTCCATAAAAACACTTAAAAAGAATGTGTTTTTTGAGGTTCTTTGCTCATTTTTAGGAAATTTTAGCTTTATTCTAAGCCTAAACTCACTCGCACACGCAGGCTAAACAGCCTGCGTTACAATAATATTATTTTCTAATTCTAAACTCCCAAGGAGTTTTTTTATTTTATGTTGGATTGAATGGCGTATTCGGCTTTGATTTTCATTTTCATACCTTGAACAGGTAGTTCGCTAATATCTTGCTTGGTGGTACTGATTACGAGCATTATATCCTTGGCATCTAGCTCGCTAGAGCCGGTTTGAGTGCCGATTTCCGTTCCTTTTTCGTCTTGGATTGTGCCGTTCACTTCAATAACCCATTTACCAGCTTTAAAAGCTTTGAGCGTGGAGGTGGTGCTAATATTCATCACCACGCCATTGCTGTTCTTTTTTTCGGTTTTGGTCCAACTTTCGCCTACTTTCACAGGTTTTTCGGGGTAGGAGCCTAGGCTACTCCCACCTTGGTCGTTCATTGCTTTGGCTATAGCCGGGTCTCCCTCGACGGCATCCAGCATTTCGCCATTTTTTTTCATTTTGATGATTACCCATTTACCTTTGAGTTGGGCAAAGGCTTGGGCAATCGTTTTAGATTGCTCGGTGGGTTCAGTCGTAGATTCGCTGTCGTATTCCATTTTGCCCATCATAGGGTTATCTTGCACAAATTTGATGGTTTGGTAAGTAATTTTCACCTTGGCAGTGCCGTCTTTGTCGACTGCCATTATTTCATAATCCATTCCAAAAGTCATATTTTGCGGAATTTCTATGCCCTGAATCCCAATATGTTGGCTGGAGTTCATCATAAAATGATATTTTTACCCCACTTGGTATTTATATTCCAACAAAACTTTTTTCTTTTTTTGAGCCAAAGTAAGCTGGCAACAAAATAGCCCCAACAAGAGAATTAAAATCGTTTTTTTCATTTTTAGCTAATTTTTTTAAATTGTCATTAAGATTGGCAAATTGGCAAAGGTACATTTTTTTGCTTGTTTTTCAAGGTTCTTTAAAATGCAAAAAATCATAAATACCTGATTATCAAGTATTTATGATTTTTTGAAAAATAGACCTATTGGCAAGTAAATGAAAAAATCGCTTGGTTGAGAAATCTAATTAAATTGTCAAAAGATTGTTGCTTTAAACTACCGACTCGGCGCAAAATTTCAAAATCCTTAAACTTTCCGATTAATTGGCACTTGGCAAAAGGGTAGTGCCTTAAATATAATGCTGAACATAATTAGTGAAAAGGTATTGAGGTAATTTTCAGCATTACATCTGTGGCACTACCGGCAAAAGATGTAATTGCGGTGTTATAATTAAAATCGTTGGGCTATAATTCAAAAATAAAATCTTCGTTGGTCTTTTTGGTAGATAACATCACTCCATAAAAAATACCTTCGGCATCATACACATCTTCATTGGAAATAATTAAAACAGGGTGGGTTAAAAATCTACCATTTGGTAATTCTACATTAATCTCGACTATATCTTTTTGATTAGGCTTCATACTTTTCTAAACTATCGGCTAAATATTGTAGTTCTTTTTTTCGGCGAAAATCTAAAGCTTGCCTTAATAAATAATGCTCGATTTCGGCTTCAGTTACTTCATCATTGGCTATTTTAGGCAAAATATCCATATAAAATTTAATTTGCCGGTACAATTCATACAAAGCAGCCTGGAAGTTTTCGGGCAAAAATATTAAAAGGGATGATACGCTTGTATAATTTTGGTTTAAAAATACTAAATACTCGGCTTCTTCCTTTTGGATATTTAGCAAATCAATATTTACTATTTCGGGCGAAATATCTTTGTAATCTAAGTTTTTTAATAAATTTAAGGTGTCTTGTAAGTTTTTTAAACTTTGTAAATCTTCTTGGAATGGCTCTAGTATTTTCATAAAGCATTGATATTTACTAAAAAGATAACGAGAAAAGGTTTATTAAATTTGTGGTTCTTACGACTTTTTAGCGCGAGCTTGCTTATAAGGCACAGGCAAGGGCATTGGAATTAAAACAGTTTTTTTCATTTTTAGCTAATTTTTTTAAATTGTCATTAAGATTGGCAAAGGTACATTTTTTTGCTTGTTTTTCAAGGTTCTTTAAAATGTAAAAAATCATAAATACCTGATTATCAAGTATTTATGATTTTTTTTGAAAAATTAGTTTATTTGCTTCACAAATTACTTCTTCGCTTTATTCAATTCATTTTTATCCACTTTTTGCACTTTTTGGTCGTTTTTGAGGGTTTTAGAAACCAAATTGAAAGGACCGACTACTACTTCATCACCTTCTTTCAAACCCGAAACAATCTCAATGTTTTCAATATCGCTGATGCCAGTTTTTACTTCGCGTTGCACGACTTTGCCCTCTTTGGCATCATAGACAAATACGATTTGCTTCACTTTGTCCGATTTTTTCTTTTCTTCGGTTTGTCCGGGTTTGGCATCTTTATTTTCTTCTTCATCGTTGCGGGTGGTTACGGCAGCAATCGGCACAGATAACACGCCCACGCGTTTGTCGGTAATAACCTCTACAGCGGCGGTCATTCCGGGGCGGAAGGGCGAAAGTTTACTTTTTTTATCAATCAAATCTTGGTAAGACTCATTCAAAATGCGAATTTTTACTTTAAACTCCGTAACGGCATCGGCGGTGGCGGTCGCATTGGCAGTATTGGCAATTTCGGTAACTACGCCATCAAATTTTCGATTGATGCTCAAATACGAATCTACCTCAATAATTACTTTTTGCCCGAGCCTTACTTTTACGATGTCATTTTCGTTTACATCTACTTCTACTTCCATATTGTTGAGGTTTGCCAAGCGGAGCATTTCGGTACCCGCCATTTGGGCGGTTCCTACCACTTTTTCGCCTTTTTCGACACTTAGTTTGGAAATAGTGCCATTGGTAGGCGCGTAGATTTCGGTGCGCGACAAGTTATTCATTTGTTGGTTCAAATTTGCCTGCGAGCTTTGCACATTATAACCGGCGGCTTCAATGGTTTTTTCGGCAGCGGCAACTTGCTGTTGCGATACTTCGTAATTGGTTTTGGCGGTCAAAAAGTCGGTTTGCGACACTACCTTTTGCTCATATAGTTGTTTGCTGCGCTCATATTCAATTTTGTTGCGCTCCATTTGGGCTTTTTGTTGCAAAAGTTGGGCTTGTACTTGGGCTAGGTTTGACCTAACCGAATTGAAAGTGGCTTGCGAACTTTGCACTACATCGCGCAAAATATCGGGGCGAATCCGAAGCAATAACTGCCCTTGCGTAACCGAATCGCCTTCTTTGACCAATACATCTACGATTTCGCCCGAAACTTCGGGGCTGATTTTGACTTCAATTTCGGGTTGGATTTTGCCCGAAGCTCCTACTTTTTCGGTAATGGTCGTTTTGCTTACTTTGGCGGTATAAACTTCCGGCAGTTTCTCTTTGCCCAGCCAGCCCATTGAGCGGGCAAAAATTGCCCCGACTACCAATACACCCACAATGATTAATAAATTCCTGACAAGGTTATTAGATTTTTTTTTCTTAGCCATTTTGCTAATGTTTTATTTTAAAGATAGAAAAAAATTATTTAAAAATAGATTAATTTTCAAATGCTGAAGCAATCGTTTTATGTTGATTGATTCAAATGTTAAAAAATGTAATAGATTGATAATCAATAAGTTATAAAAATTTTATATTAATTTTTAATCAACCAAATCCAAACAAAAAACCCAACTAATGTGCTTTTGTTTGCTTATTAGTTGGGTTTTTTGCTATAAACTTACAAAATGTTCAAAAAATATTGCGATGTTTTGGGTTTTTTCTTAACAAAGGCTTTGCGAACTCTCCGCTAAGAAAAAATGCTTGGCTATTCGTTATACAAAGGTTTGTCTTCGTAGAAATCAAGGACTTTTTTGCGGAACAAATAATCATATTTTGCTCTGACCAAATCGGAGCGGGCATTGTCGCGGTTGATGCGGGCAATGTTGAAGTCCACCACGTTGGCGGCTCCGGCATTGTAGCGTTTTTCGTTGGTAATAAATGCCAATTCTTGGGCTTCGAGTTGTTTTACGCGCGCTTCGTAGGTATTGTAGGCAGATTTGGCAGTTACATAAGCATTTTCAATATCAATTCTCAACTGATTTCTAGCCGTTTGGGCTTGGAGTTCGGCATTGCGTTTATTGATAGTAGAACGAGCAATTTGATTACGCACTTGCCAGCCGTTAAAAATCGGAATATTTAAGTTTAAACTAACTTGTTGGCGAAAGTTATCGCTCAGTTGATCACCAAATGGGTAACTTATTTGGGTGAATTCTGGATTGTATAAGATAAATCTTGTAGTACCTTCAGGATCCGAAAAACCTACAAAGTTAGGGCTAAGATTTCCGGTAGGTTCAAATCTTCGGGCGGCACTTGAATATAAGGTAAACAATGACCCCGTCAAATTGAGGGTTGGGTAGCGACCAGCTTTGGCAATTTCTATTCCATACTGAGAACTTTCAATATTTTTGTCGGCACTGCGAATGTTGTATTGGGTTTTTTCGGCAATGCTATAGATTTGGCTGGTAGTGCTTTCAATAGCATTGACCGTGAGCGACTCAATGGGTACATCCTCCACCTCAAAATCACCGGCAATCGGATAATTCATTGCTTGCTGAATGTTTGCCTTGGCAATATCCAATTGATTGCGGGCGTTCACGACTGCTAGTTCATTGTTTGCCAGCGTAGCTCGGAGGTTAATTACATCATTTTCGGCGATTGAACCGGCATTGAATAATTTTTCGGTGCGATCCAACTGCTCTTTGGTAGAGGCTACGTTTTTTTCGGCAACATTTAAAAGTTCTTTGTTTAACAATACATTCAAATAATTGGTCGCTACCAAAAGTGCGGTAGTATTGCGAATTTGCTTGACATTCAATTGATTAACTTCCAAAGTAGTCTGGTTTTGTTTGATGGTATTATGAATTTGCATTCCATTAAAAATCGGCACTGAAGCTTGCAAACCAAAGTTATTAGAGTTGATTCTTTGCGTAATGAATTGGTTACTACCCGGGTCAATGTTGCGCCCCCAGCTCAGGGCTTGGCTGGCACTAGCATTGACACTCGGATAACGCGAAGCGCGAGATTGTTGCAAATTGCTGGTAGCTAAGTCCACCTGTAACTCATTTTGCATCACAGTTACGTTGTTTTTGATGGCATATTTGATACATTCTTCCAATGACCATACACCATCGGCGGGTTTGTCTTGGGCTTGGCTAAAGCCTACACTTGCCAAAATTAGCAACAAAATAAGCCAAGCTGATGGTCGGATTTTGCTTGCTCTTACGAATACTTGCGTCATAATTATATGGTTTAAAATCATTTGATTAAAAAATGGGGCTAATGAAAATAAGTGAATAATGAATAATGTAGAGTGTTTAATGATGAGTGCTTAATTTGTCCAATACTTCGTTTCTTTATAACTAATTGACTGTGTCTGCCTCTGGCTGATAATCAAGTAGTTATATAATTTCTAGTTCTTAATTAATAATTCAAAAAATTATATGGCTCAAAAATCTTAATGTTTTATTCAATCTCAATACCATTTTTATTAAATGGCTGTAAATCAATGAGTTGGTAATTTTTTGAAAAAATAAATGTCCGATTATGTTACGTTTTTGACCGAATACGAACACTTTTAGGCTTTTTAATTGTTTTACGAGTATAAAAATCAGTTTGTTGCTTTACACAGTAACTTGCATTGCAAAGTACTTTATTTTTTGTAAAAATTCCAAGTGATTTTAAAAATAAGTTAATTTTTTTTGGCAAAACTTACAGTCTTGGCAAAAAATAATTTACGCTTAGGACAATAAAATCGGGGCTAAGGTTGCAGAGAAACTTAGAATTTGCCAAATTTTGGATTTATAAAATAAATTAAATAGCTGATAATCAATTATTTATGCAAATACAAAGAGTTCTTCACACCTCTTGGGCTTCAACCGTTTGGGTTATTTTTTCCAATTTGACCGGCAAACCGTCTTTAGGTTCTTGCAAAGGAATGGCTTGATACTCAGCCTGATAACCCGGCGGCACCGACCATCGGTAGTTGAGCAACACATAGTGCATCACTACTTTGATTTGCATTTCGGCAAAAGCATAGCCCAAACAATGGTGTTGCCCCGCCCCAAAAGGCGCGTAAGCGTGAGGGCATTTTTTGTGTTCACTGCGTGGCTCGGCAAAGCGGCAGGGGTCAAATGTCTCAGGGTTTTTAAAATATTGTCCCTCAAAATGATTGTGATAAATAAGTGCCGTTACTGCCGTTTGGGGGGGAATACTTAGGTTGCCAAATTGAATTTCTTGGGTGCTTTTGCGCGGTATCATAATCAGGGGCGGGTGCAAGCGCAAGGTTTCTTTGATAGCCCAATCCAGCTCAACCAATTGATTGTGCAGATTTTGAAAGCTGATTTGGTCGCCTGCCGCAAACTGTTGGCTGATTTCGCGCAGGGCTTCCTGCCAATTGGGATTAACCGCCAATTCATAAAACAAACTTGTGAGGGTACTAGCCGTAGTATCGTGACCAGCCATCAACAGAAAAATGAGATGGTCAATGATTTCTTGGTCGCTGAGACTAGCTCCTTCATCGTTTTGGGCAATGCACAACATTCCAAAAATATCTTGGGTGGGATTTTGTCGGCGGTCGGCTATCAGCCCGCCAAAGTAGTCTTCTAGCACTTGTCGTGCCTGCAAGCCCCGCCAATAAGTAGTAAACGGAATCGCAAAGGGCAAGCCGGTCGAGGAAGCCCGTACTACTTGAATGATTGCCTGATTGATTTTTTGCAAATCATCATTAAAATCTAACCCAAAAAATACCTTACCGGCAATTTGTAAAGTGAGGGCTTTCATTGCCGGAAAAATCATTAGCTCCGTTTCATTTTGCCAAGTTTGCAAGTATTGTTGGGTAGTGGGAATAATATCTGCCAAATAACCCGCCATCGGCTCTTTTTTGAAGGCACTTTGTAAGATACTGCGGTGATACTTGTGTTCTTCACCATCTTTGAGCATCAAACCATTGCGAAACAACTCGCCAATCGAGAATTGCCAGCCCTCTTCATTGGACAAGTGCTTGGCTTGCTCAATCAGCAAAAAACGATTGGCTTCAGCCCCTAGCATAAACACCACATTTTCGCCAAACAAACGTACTTTGAAAATATCGCCATACTGCTTTTGTTTTTGGGCAAAGAGGGCAATCGGGTCTTTTAAAAATTGAAAAGTATCGCCCACAAACGGAATGCGTAAATTGCCCGGGATTTGTGGGAGGGGGTTTTTGGTGAAATTTTTGCGCCAATATTCGGCAAATGAATTGAAGCGAGGCATAAGTTTAGCGTAAGATGCGTTAAGTTTTTGAAGTATTCAAATATGCTTATTTTTAGAGAAATTGATCTTATCCTAATGGCAAACCCATTGCTTGACTCACAAATCATTGACAATCAGTTGATTACAATTAATTAAGCAAAGATTTTATTTTGATAAACCAATTTAAGAACAAAAAACGAGTTAAACTATTTTTTAGCCAATCGTTCATTTTTTTTCCTTATTTATTTTCGGTCAAAAATATTGAATTGTAGTTCTTAAAGGTTTTTATAATTTTTAAGTACCTGATAATCAGCTATTTACTTTCAAATTATGGAGCATTTATCCGCAAATTCCTCAAGTTCCAAACCATAATCAAACGAAAATGTTTTTTAAAATCACACTATCTTATTCATAATCACACAGATGTAATAAATATTAAAAAATGGAGGATTATTTTTTCAATAAAACAAACTAAATTTGTTAGTTAATTGTAGTAAGAATAGCGGATTTATCATTTGTAAAAGAAAATAAGATTAAATTTTATTTATTTTTTTATTAATGCAAAAAATTGTATTTTTACGCGACAATTTATCGTTATGTTTATAAATTCCTATATACAATTGCATAATAACAAAATTATTAACGGAACTTACCCTAATTGATAATATGAACGCTCGGATTCTCAAAACATTCTTTGGTGTTTCAACCTTATTTGCTTTGTGTTGTGGCTGTTTCAATGTAGTCATAGCCCAAACCGCCCTCACGGCTTCGGTAAAAGTTCAACCTTCGGTTGAAGACAAAACGGTTTATAAAATGACCGAAGTGCCTCCCAAGCCTAGTTGTGGTATAATGGCTTATTTGGAATATACCGAAGAAAATATTGACCGTCCGATTGAAGCCAAAAAACAGGGCGTGAAAGGTAATGTTTTTGTGCAATTTATTGTAGAAAAAGATGGCAAAATTTCTAATATCAAAGTAATCAAGGGTTTGGGAAGTGGTTGCGACGAAGCAGTGGTGCAATGCCTGCAAAAAGCTCCTAAATGGATTCCGGGTATGCAAAATGGTAAAACCGTAAGAGTACAAAAAACTTTGGCAATCGCCGTAAGATAATTTTTGTGGAAAAATATTGATAAACTGATTTTTTATAAGCTCCTCATAATCAAGGACTTATGAAAAATCAGTTTTTTTATTGATTTCTTATAAGCAAGGTGGTAGTTGATTAAATCTTTCGTTTGGAGTCAATGATAATCGTAACCGGTCCGTCATTCACGAGGGCTACCTGCATATCTGCGCCAAATTCGCCGGTTTGTATAGGTTTACCCAATTGATTTTCAAGGGCTTGGACAAACTGCTCATAAAGCGGAATGGCTACTTCGGGGCGAGCCGCCTCTATGAATGAAGGACGATTGCCTTTTTTGGTGCTGGCGTGTAAAGTAAATTGGCTAATGACCAAAATGTCGCCTTGTTGGTCGTGGATAGATAAATTCATTTTGCCTTCCGAGTCCGAAAATACTCTAAGTCCGACAATCTTTTTCACCAACCAATCTATGTCCTCGTCAGTATCGGTATGCGTGATACCCAACAAAACCAAAAAACCCACCTCAATTTGCCCTTTGATTGCCCCCGCAATGCTCACACTAGCCTCCGATACACGTTGTATAATTGCTATCATATTTCAATTGATAAGTGCTTCAATAAAATTAGTTTAGATGAATTTTATAATGTTTTTTTATGCTGTCGTTGGTCTTAGCCGCCAAAAATCAGGGCTTTTGCTTAAAAGTAAGAAGGTTCTTCAGCACTTTTCAGGAATTAATTTTTGTCATTCCTCACTCCGCTCAGAATCTTAGCCCTTCTTGACTGCACTTAAGATTCCTCCCTTTGTCCGAAGTAACAAAATTCCTGAAAAGGGCTGAAGAACTCTTCAAACATTTTCTATAATCATCTGATTATCAGACACTTAACGCGAAACAAGAAACTAGCGAACTGTCCCTAGCGACTCAAATACAAATTCCGTTCATTATACACTTTTAAAAAAAACTCATCTTGCAAATTATCAATAAAATAAATTGCCTCGCCGGTTGATTTCATTTCGGGACCGAGTTCTTTGTTTACATTTGGGAATTTTTCAAATGAAAAAACGGGAATTTTGATGGCATAGCCTTTTTTGACCGGAATAAACCAAGATGTTGCCGACTTATCCAATTGAAAATCAGCCAGTTTCTTCTCGCCTAGCATTATTTTGGTGGCGTAGTTGATATATGGTTTTTCGTAGGCTTTGCAAATAAACGGCACAGTGCGCGAGGCGCGCGGATTTGCCTCGATGATATACACTTTCTGGTCTTTGATAGCAAATTGAATGTTGATTAAACCCTTGGTATGCAATGCCAAGGCTATTTTTTTGGTATAGCGGGCTATTTGTTCAATCAACAAAGGACTCAAGGAAAAAGGCGGCAATACAGCATTGGAGTCGCCCGAATGGATACCGGCGGGTTCAATGTGTTCCATAATGCCAATTACATACACATCTTCGCCATCACAAATCGCATCGGCTTCGGCTTCAATGGCGTTGTCTAAGAATCTATCCAGCAAAATATTGTTATCAGGAAAATAATTCAAAACATCTACCACGTGTTCTTCCAATTCGGTTTCGTCAATCACAATCTTCATTCTTTGCCCACCCAAGACATACGAAGGGCGCACCAGAAGCGGAAAATCTAATTTTTTTGCCATTTCGATGGCGGCTTCGGCGGTGCGAACCGCGCCAAACTCAGGATAAGGAATTTCCAATTCTTTCAATAAATTGGAAAATCTTTCGCGGTCTTCGGCTAAATCGAGGGCTTCGTAAGGCGTACCGATAATTTTGATACCAAATCGATGGAGTTTTTCGGCAAGTTTGAGGGCAGTTTGTCCGCCCAATTGTACGATTACCCCTTCAGGTTTTTCGTGCAAAATAATTTCGTAAATATGCTCCCAGAAGATAGGTTCAAAATACAACTTATCGGCAATGTCAAAATCTGTCGAGACCGTTTCGGGGTTACAATTAATCATAATTGCCTCATAACCAGCCTCTTTGGTGGCTAGTACGCCGTGAACACAACCATAATCAAACTCAATCCCTTGCCCGATGCGATTGGGACCTGAGCCTAAAATAATTATTTTTTTGCGGTCGCTTACGAGGGATTCGTTAGCCTCCCCCCTGCCCCCGAGCCTCACCCCCAACCCCTCTCCGAAGGAGAGGGGAGAAATATCTCCCCATCCTTCGGAGGGGGCAGTGGGGAGGCTTAGACCGTGAAAAGTCGAGTAAAAATAAGGTGTTTTGGCTTCAAACTCAGCCGCACAGGTATCCACCATTTTATAAATTCGCCGAATACCTAAATTATATCGTTTGTTAAATACCTCACTTTCAAGGCAATGCAATAAATGGGCGATTTGGCGGTCGGCATAGCCTTTTTGTTTGGCTTCCAAAAGCAATTCATTGGGAATATTATCCAAATGATATTTTTGAATTTCTTTGTCCAATTTTGCCAAATCTTCGATTTGATACAAAAACCATTTATCAATTTTGGTCAATTTTTGAATCGTTTTGAACGAAATACCCATCATAAAGGCATCTTTGATATGAAAAATCCGATTGCCGCTCGGATGCTCCAGACTTTCCAAAATTTGCTGTTGATTGGTCAATTCTTTGCCATCAGCCCCCAAACCGTTGCGCCGAGATTCCAGCGATTGACAGGCTTTTTGCAAAGCCTCTTGAAAATTGCGCCCAATGCCCATCGCTTCGCCCACCGATTTCATTTGCAAACCCAAGCGCAAATCTGCCCCTTGAAACTTATCAAAATTCCAACGCGGAATTTTGACAATTACATAATCAATCGTAGGCTCAAAATAAGCCGAAGTAGTTTTGGTAATTTGGTTATTTAATTCATCTAAATTGTAACCAATGGCAAGTTTGGCGGCAATTTTGGCAATCGGGTAGCCGGTAGCTTTGGAGGCAAGTGCCGAAGAACGCGACACGCGGGGGTTGATTTCAATGACGACAATTTCGTCAGTTTCGGGGTGGACGGCAAACTGAATATTGCAACCTCCGGCAAATTGCCCAATGCCATTCATACATTTGATAGCCAGATTTCGCATTTCTTGATACAACTTGTCCGAAAGGGTCATTGCCGGAGCTACCGTGATAGAGTCGCCGGTATGAATCCCCATTGGGTCAAAATTTTCAATCGTACAAATAATGACCACATTGCCGTTGCTGTCGCGGAGCAGTTCCAATTCAAACTCCTTCCAGCCCGAAATACTCTGCTCCACCAAGACCTCGTGAATAGGCGAAGCCTGCAAACCCCGCGTGAGGGCGGCATTGAAGTCTTCGGGTTTTTCAACAAACCCACCCCCAGTTCCCCCCAAAGTATAAGAAGGGCGAATCACCAAGGGGAAGCCGATTTCTTGGGCAATTTTTTTGCCTTCCAAAAAGGAGGTGGCGGTTCGTCCTTGGCACACATTGGCTTTGAGTTCTTTCATACGCAGGCGAAATTTCTCGCGGTCTTCGGTAGTTTCGACGGCGTGAATATCTACCCCGATAATTTCTACACCATATTTTTGCCAAATACCGGCTTTTTCGCAATCAATCGCCAAATTGAGGGCAGTTTGACCGCCCATCGTAGGCAATACTGCATCTATTTTATGATTTTCTAAAATTTCAATGATATATTTTTTTTCCAATGGCTTCAAATAAATATGGTCAGCCATTGAGGGGTCAGTCATAATCGTAGCCGGATTAGAATTAATCAAGGTAACTTCAATTCCCTCCTCGCGCAGGGAGCGCGCTGCTTGCGAGCCGGAATAGTCAAATTCGCAGGCTTGACCAATGATAATCGGACCCGAGCCAATAATCAAGACTGATTGGATTTTAGAATTTCTGGGCATTGTACTTCTGAATATGGAAATGAGAAAACGAGTACATTTGAATTTAATATTTGTAACTTATTGATTGTTAAGTATTTAATTCAATTTTTATAAAATTAAATTCAAAATCGGTAAAAATTTCGGCGCAAAGCTATTAAATAAAATCTTTTTGGGAGAGAAAATAAAGCTAGATTGTGCGATTTTTTCCGTACAAAAGTTTCTTTTTTACCAAAAACAAATCCTCATAAGCAGTAGCCAAGCTCAAAATTCAGATTTTGATTAATTTTAAAAAATCACTATTTTTAGAAAAAAATAACAATATGGCTCTTACCATCGAAACCCCGATTTCTGAATACGAACTTGAGCGAGGAAAACCTATGCCTAGTAAAAATCACGGGCTTATCCAAGGTAATCTAACCGGAGTGCTATTTTACCTATATCGCCAGCAATACTCTATTTTGCCCGAAGTTTCACTTGAAATGAACGGGAAAGTTTATACGCCTGATATTTGTATCTATCCTAAGATGGTTTTTGATGGTTTGAATGATGAAATCAAACTTACCCAAGCCCCTTTGGTGGCAATAGAGATTCTTTCCCCTACCCAAGGAACTGAAGTATTTGAAGAGAAATTTCCGGCGTATTTTGCGCACGGAGTTCGGTCTTGTTGGTTTGTAGAGCCGATGATTCGGGCTATTACTGTATTTACCGATACCCAAAACCGCACAGTGTTTAGCGATGGCATTTTGTTGGACAGTAGCACCAATATTGAAATCAATTTGCAAGAAATATTTATATAACTCGTTGATTATCAAATATTTAAAAGGTCTTGTCTTTCATTCACTTTAAAAAAAATTATGCGCGAAACTATCATTGCCGAACTCCAAAACTTAGAAAAAGAATACGATATTGCCATATTATACGCCTGTGAGTCGGGTAGCCGCGCTTGGGGTTTTCCTTCGCCCGACAGCGATTTTGATGTGCGATTTATCTATGCCCAACCCCTGCGCCGCTATTTGTCAATTTATGATAAAAAAGATACCATTGATTTGTTTTTGACCAAAGACTTGGATTTTATTGGGTGGGATATTCGCAAGGCATTGCGGTTGTTTCAAAAATCCAACGCTTCGCCTTTTGAATGGATGCAATCGCCGATTGTTTATACCCAAAAAACGAGTTTTGTCGAGGATTTAAGGGCTTTAGCTCCTCAATATTTTTCTTTAAAACCCAGCCTTCACCATTATTTGGGTATTGCCAAAAGTACTTTTATGGGTTATTTGCAGGGTGAGCAAGTCAAATTGAAAAAATATTTTTATGCTTTGCGTCCGCTTTTGTGTGCCAAATGGATTATTGAGAAGCGGAGTTATCCTTCCATTGTATTTGCCGATTTATTTCCAGTAATGGCTGATAATCAGGAGTTTATGCAAAATATTGAATGGTTGCTTGCCCAAAAAGAAATCAGCAACGAAACCGAAATGGTAGCTCCCATACCGTATTTTCAAAATTTTATTGCCGAAGAACTGCAAAACTGCCAAACCCAACTCGCCGAAATGCCCAAAAATCAAGGCGATGTCGAAGCTTTGAATGATTTGTTTCGCAAGGTGGTGATTTGAATTGTGTTTTAATGACTTTTGCCGGAAAATCAGGCACATATCTGTTGCAAATAATCCAAAAGCCAAAAACCGGCATCTACGTTGGTAAAATTGGTTTGCGATGAGTTGCGCAACAAAGCCTTAAATGCCTCTAAATCAAGGGTAAAAACCCGGATAAATTCTTCATTGTCTAAATCTTGGGCTTGCACGAGGCGGCAGTTGAGGGCAATAAAAATCAACTTGCGGGCGTGGGTATAGGCTTCGGGTATTTCTTTGGCAAAAAAAATATCACCGGCGGCGTAGCCCGTTTCTTCTAGCAATTCGCGGCGCGCGGCTTCTAGGGGCAGTTCGCCGGCATCTACTTTGCCTTCGGCAAAACTAATAAGCTGTTTTTCGGGTCCCGGGCGAAACTGCTCTACCAATATCACCTCTTGGTTTTCGGTGAGGGCGGCTACGGTTACAAAAGTCCAGTTATCAATGATGTCAAAGTCAAAAAGTGTTTCATTGGGCAAGCGAAAAGTTTTTTTCAAAACTCGGCGGTAGCCTTCATACACGTATTTTTCGTCAATCTTTTGCCAATTGCTCATTATTTTCGGTTTGCTAAATTCTTGGGTTTTCAAATATAATGGATTTGCGGGGAAATTAGACATTTCTAATTAAGAATTATAAACCATATAAACAACTGATTATCAATTACTTGCAATTCCAAGACTTTCATTGTCTTGGACTCAGTCGCTAGTCAATGACTTTTGAAAAAAATATTAGTTAAAAAAAGCCTTAGTCATATTTTTAATAGCGGATTTGTATTACATTTGTGGCTAATTTAAAATCAATCTAAATAAAAATTAGATATGCTAGGGAATCAAAAAAGTTTGGCTGACCTAAAAATTGGCGAAAAAGCGACTATCAAATCGTTCAAAGATGAATTTATGTCTTTGAAATTGTTGGAAATGGGTTGCTTACCCAATACAGAGGTTACTTTGTGTAGCATTGCACCTTTGGGCGACCCTATTTGTATCAAAGTCTGCGACTATTGCCTTTCTTTGCGCAAAGCCGAAGCCAAAACTGTATTGGTAACGAATTGAAGCCCCCTTGCCCCCGAAGGGGGAAATAAATAACCAAGATATTCAAGAAAGTAAGTAATCATTTAAATAAATGGATTTTTGAAAATTGTTTATATTCAAAATCCAAAAATAGATATTTATTAAATGATTGATAATCAATCACTTAGCCTATTATCTACATTCCCCATAACATTTAAAACTTTTAATAAATAATTAAGCAGTTCAATCTTAATCAATTCAATTATTGGTGGGTGCATTTCAAATTTAACCCTTAGATTCCCTCTCTCAGAGGAGAGGGCAGGGGTGAGGTCTTAAAACGTAAATTTGAAATGCACCCATTATTGGTTGGATATAACCTATTGATTATCAAATATTTAGCTATTCTTCGTAATCAATAATATCAAACTGCTTAAAAAGCTACGCTTGTCGAAATGAGAATTGCCCTTATCGGAAATCCAAATTCAGGAAAATCAACTTTATTTAATCAACTTACCGGCTTAAATCAAAAAGTAGGTAATTTCCCCGGCGTAACGGTTGATAAAAAAATTGGCTTTTGTCAATTATCTAACCATACTACGATTGAAATTTTGGACTTACCCGGAACTTATAGCTTATATCCCAAGTCAATTGATGAGTCGATTGTTCTCAAAAATTTAATCAATCCCCAAACTCAGGAACCGGTCGATTTGGCGGTGGTTGTTACTGATGCGTCCAACCTCAAACGCAATTTATTGTTGTTTACCCAAGTCAAGGATTTGGCCATTCCGACCATTTTAGTCCTCAATCAAATTGATGTTGCCGAGCGGCGCGGCACGGTCATTGATGTAGCCAAAATAAGCCAAGCCTTTGATACTGAGGTAGTTACCTTAAACGCTCGTACTGGCAAAAACTTGGATAAACTCAAAAATCTCATTGATAAAAAACTTCAACAACCCCATAGCCAACAATATCCGATTGTAAATACCGGCTTTTTTGCTCCGCAACTGATTCAAACCATTCGTCAAGAGTTTCAATTAAAAAATGATTATTGGGCTTTTCAGTATGCACATCAAGCCCAAAGTTTTGAGTTTTTGAGCCAAGAACAAAAACAAAAAATTCAAGATTTGATACAAATTCATCAATTTGATACTGTCAAATTACAATCCAAAGAAACCCTAGCCCGCTACGAAATCATCGACGATATTTTACAGACCGCCGTACGCAAAAACAGCGAAGGCGACACACCAAACAGTACTTGGAGCGAAAAAATTGATAAGATTCTCTTGCATCGAGTATTGGGTTATGTGGTATTTTTGAGCGTATTGCTTATCATTTTTGCTTCTATATTTCAGTGGGCTGAGTATCCAATGGGGGCTATTGAGTCGGTTTTTGGCTGGCTCAAAGACGGAACCAAGTCGGTATTGCCTGCCGGAGTGTTTACGGAGTTGCTGGCTGACGGTATTTTGGCGGGTCTCGAGGGTATTGTGGTTTTTATTCCCCAAATCGCGCTTTTGTTTGCTTTTATCAGCATTTTAGAAGAATCGGGCTATATGGCAAGGGTCGTTTTTATTATGGATAGGTTGATGCGGGTTTTTGGCTTGAATGGCAAAAGTGTCGTGCCGCTTATCTCAGGGGCGGCGTGTGCAGTACCGGCAATTATGGCTACTCGCAATATTGACAATTGGAAAGAGCGACTGATTACTATTTTTGTTACGCCTTTGATGAGTTGTTCGGCACGCTTGCCGGTGTATGTCATTTTGATAGGCTTAGTAGTACCCAATCGGCTCGTTTGGGGTATTTTTCCTTTGCAGGGCGTAGCCTTGATGGCAATGTATTTATTGGGCTTTGGAATGGCTTTGCTATCTGCCCTGATAATGAAATGGATTTTAAGAACTCCCGAAAAAAGCTATTTGATAATGGAATTACCGGCATACAAAACCCCACGCTGGCAAAATGTGGGCAATGTGGTGTGGGAAAAAATCAAAGTTTTTGTGTTGGAAGCCGGGCGCGTCATCTTGGCAATCTCGATTATATTGTGGGTAATGGCTTCGTATGGGCCGGCTGAAGCGATGAAAAACGCCGAAAAAATTGCCCAAGCCGATACCACCCTCAAAACCAAAGAACAAATTGAAAATCGCATCAAACAATTGAAGTTGGAAAACTCGTTTGCCGGACAGTTTGGCAAATTTATCGAGCCGGTTATTGCCCCCTTGGGTTATGACTGGAAAATCGGCATTGCGCTAATTACTTCGTTTGCCGCCCGCGAGGTTTTTGTCGGTACTATTTCTACCATTTATAATGTAGGCAGCGAAGACGACCAGCCCATCCGCGAAAAAATGCGCGCCGAAATAAATCCCTACACCCGCCGTCCGGTTTACACGCCGGCAGTAGGCTTTTCGCTCTTGGTGTTTTATGCCTTTGCTATGCAATGTATGAGTACAATGGCGGTCGTATATCGAGAAACCAAAGGCTGGAAATACCCGATTATTCAATTTATTTACCTCACAGGCTTGGCTTATTTATGCAGTTGGTTGGTATTTAATTTGTTGAGTTGAAATAAATAATAATTCAGACTTTTTGGCTTCAATTTATGGTATAAATACCTGATAATCAATTGATTACTGAAAAATAAGGTTCTTTTCCAGCAATTCCCACTATAGAACAATTAAATTGTTGTCGTTAAATTGCATTTAATTTACTGATAATCAGCCATTTATGAGCTATTTGCTTTGCAAAAGGGCTATTCTTGATTTTATAGTAAATGGGGGGTGGGGTAGAAAAAACATAAAATAAATTTTACTTTCCGTCTTTGAGATAAATACCTGATTATCAATCACTTACAACTAATGCTGTCCAATTTACCACAAAGTTCACAAAGGTAATCACAAAGAAGCACGAAGGTCTTGGTGGACTTTGTGGGTATTTTCTTAGTGTTCTTTGTGTTTAAATAGTTTATGCTTGCCTTAGCTTTTGCAAATAAAGATTCTGTAAATGTTTGATTATCAGGAGTTTATATCACTTTTAACAACAACAATTTAAAATTTTCCCACTCATCGTTTAAAGTACCAAAGTAGAATTAGTCATTCTAAGAAAATTTGACTCAAAAACCGACTTTGAAGGCGATACTCATATATGTTTTAATGAAACAATGATTGGAATTACCTTCTTGTCTTTGTTATAAGCTTTAAACCCGATTTCGCCCTTGCCCAAGTAGTGAGTTTCGCGCGGGTTGAGCATTTTATCACCCAAGACCTTGCGCAAGCGCGTTTGAAAATTGCCGCTTTGTTTTTCCATCTCTTGTAAAATTTGCTCAATATCAAGTTTTTCAAGCGAATACAAGACACAAAAATAATCGGTGCCAACGGTATTGTCCATTTGTAAAAAATGGTCTTCATCGGGTATCGCCACATTATTGCCCTTATAACTCAAAAACGGGCTAATGCTTTCCGTTGCCGGAAAAATTTTGTAATTCTTTTTGCTCAAATCACTGCTAAACGCATACATATACGCTGGTTCATTGTTGCTGATATACAGGCGAAATAGCGTTCCCGAATGATAGGGTTTGATCATTTCATAATAGCCTTCGCGTTGGTTGGCGAGCATTGTTTCGCCCGCCGAAAGCACAAATTTCAAGCTGCCTGACAATACCTTACTATCCAAGGCATCGGCTGACATTTCGTAAGCCTCAAAGCAATATTTATTAAAATCTTCGTATTTCATCCAAATAAACCCTTGTTCGCCCCAAGTCGTTCCCCAACTATTCATCAATTCTACCGCCCCACCTTCCATATTGTCATCATAGCCAATGACTGTGAGGGCGTGTCCGCCGCTTGGGTTGGGCGTGTCGGTAGCTTGCATTTTCCAGATTTTGACTCCTTTGGCGTTCAAAAAAGATTCGGCACAGCACTGAATCCCCACTATCACCGGTTTGTTCTCAGCCAAGCTTTTTTTGATAAATGGGATTTTATTTTTCATTTCCGGTTCAAACAAGCGTTTGTAATCTCTGATTTTGAACTGAGTGGCTTTTTGTTCCAAATTGCCAGTGATTACCTGCCCACATTGGTTGCCAAATTCTTTGTAACGCACCACGCCAATTTGTTTGATAATTTCCAAAGCATTGGGCAAACTTGTACCTTCTTGACAATAAATATCATTGACTGATTTGGCTTGTTCGTAAATAAAAAACGGAGAGAGGGCATTTTCATTAATCCATTTTTCGTTGTCTTGGTTTTGCAGACTTGCCATCATAATTGTTCGCGCTGAGTATGCCGTCGACCAGCCGACACAAGTCCCAAACGCGCCTTGATTTTGAGGTATCGGGGCGTACCTGCGTAGCGAAATCCGCGAAGGCAAACCCACATAATCGCCCCGCATCAAAGGAGCCGAAAGCGGTACTTGGCGATACTCCTCAACGTTCAGTTTACAACCTGTCCCAAAATCTTGGGCTTGGGTACGGGGCATATACCAGCCCAAAATCACCAATGCAATAATTAAAGCTATATTTTTCATCTTCACTAAATTTTATTTAGTTAAATCCCTGATATTTTGCGATGTTTGTTTGGCTTTATCCAACAAAAATATGAACAAATTGCCCTTTAAATCAAATCCTGCCCTTCAATATCTCCTTAAAACGTATAAGAAGGGTATAAAAGACAGGATTTGTATAGGAAATTTAAAAATTATAAACTTTTTTTTTGAGCAAAGATTAGTAACTTATTGATTATCAAATAATTACCATAAATTAATTGAATAGAAATGAATTTTATTTGCCAATAAAAATAAAATCACTCCCCGGCTCATCATTGCCAAACTCTCCGGCGTGGGGTTGGGGTTTTACGCCACTCAAAAACTCCAAAATTTCGCCAATTGTCAAAATTCTGTCTGCGCCACCTTCACTCCGCAAAGCCTCCAAAAACTTGCGGGCAAATGGCGAGTGTTGCCCGGCTTTGCCGTCCGGCACATACTCCTTGCCGCCCGAAGTAAGGTATTTGCGGGTTTGGAATCGCAGTTTGCGATTGATAAATTCCTCACGGTCAGAGCCAAAATTGCTATTGCCACGCATCGCCACCAGTTGATTAAAAGTACCGCCAAAGCACACGTCCATTGTCAAGAAAATGTGTTTGCAAGGAATACTATTGATGTAAGTTCTGAGGTTGGAATGTGCCAAATAAGTTGATTTAGCTTCGTCTTTTTCCTCCTCTTTGGTATCGCGGGCTACGATATAGCCTTCTTTGAATACTTCATCAAATTGTCCGTGTCCGGCAAAAAATATAAACAATTGGTCATTGGCATCATACTGTTTTTTGGCGTAGCTCTTGATTTTGAGCGTAATATCCTCTTTGGTAGGGTTTTTAATCAACTCCACTTCAAAGTTGTAAATCAATTGCAAGTCTTTGGCAATGGCTTCGGCATCAAAAATCGGATTTACCAAAGGCGACCAGTAATCATACTCATTGGTAGCGAATAACAACGCGCGATTTTTGCCCATAATTTGCGGTTTTTGAACGACTGGCACAGGTTGGGGTTTGGCAGGATTGGTTTTTTTGACTGAAAAAACTTTGGTTGCCATATTGCCTCGATTGTCATAAGCCCGAATCATAATTTGGGTATCTTCACCCGTCAAAACCGTTTCGCCATCAAAATTATTACCGTCTAAGCGCGCCGGATTGCCATTGATTAGGACTCGGTCAATGCCGCTATCGTCCATTACCGTACCAATCACGGTTATTTTGTCGGCAGATTCTACCGTGATAATGCCCCGCATTGCCGACGAAGGTGAAGTAATGCGAATAACCGGAGGAGTACGGTCGGAGTCTTCGCGTCCGATATTTACCAATAGGTTTTCAGCTTGTTGGTTTTCGAGGCGGTTTTTGCGGGCTATTTGGCTGGCACGGTTGGCATATTCGCGCGCCGGAGCAGTCTTATTCATTTTGAACAAAATGCTGGCATACAGCAAATTGTTTTCATAAGTATCTTTGGCTTGGACAGCTTTTTGGGCGCAAGATTCGGCTAACTCCATAATCTCGTTGCCTTTGCCATATTGATAAATATAGTTTGCCAAAAAATAATTTTCTTCGGGCGTTTGAATGGCTTTGGAGTAATAATTAAAATCATACTCATAGCGGGTTCTTTCATTCAACTGAAAGCTCGCAATCCCCCGAATGACATAAGCGGGTAAGAAGCGGCGGTAATTCAAAATGGCTTTGTGCGCATCTTTTTGGGCATCAACATAATTACCCAACGAGAGTTTCAAAGCGGCACGTTGGTAATATGCACGATAGTGGTTGGGGTCAATTCTCAGGGCGGCGGTGTAAGTCTCGTTGGCTTTTTCAACTTGTTTTTTGGCAAGATAATACTCCGCCAAGTTTACCCAAAAATCTGCCGAGTTGGGGCGTTGTTTGGTTGCTTCAATCAGATCTTGGTAGGCTTCTTCATATTTGCCTTGCTCAAGTTGAATCAGACCGCGCATACTGAGTGCTTCGGGAAAGTTTCTGGAAGCAGTCAATACTTTTTGACAGTCTTCCCAAGCCAATTGATAACGTTTGAGTTTCAAATTGACCTTAGCACGTTCTACCAATGCCAATTCAAAAGTAGGGGTGAGTTCGATGACTTTGTTAAAATCCCACAAAGCATCTTGGAGTTTCTGCAACTCAAAATTCACCATACCGCGCATATAGTAGTTCATACTTTCTTGCGGTTGGAGACTAATGGTTTTGGAAAAATCGCTCAGGGCTTCGTCAAACCGCCCGAGGTTCATCAAGGCTTCGCCTCGGCAGTAATATGCCTCCTCGAACTGTGAACTTTTTTGAATAGCACTGCTAAAGTCTTGAATAGCTTCGGCGTATGCGCCGGCTTCAGCTTTTTGCTTGCCCGTCTCCAGAAATTGTTGGGGAGTTTGGGCAAATAATGGATAAAAAAAGAGTAACTGCCAACACAGTAATTGTGTGATGATTTTAAACATAACTTGCTAGAACTTAAATTTGGTGTCAAAAAATCCCTATATCTCACAAAAGTACAACTATTTTTTGATTATCTGCAATCGTTTACCGAACAAAATATACCGATTATCGATTTCATTCTACTTTTCATAAGCTTTTGTCAAATACCTACGAATAAAAATTAAACTTGGATTAACTTGATAAACAAAAAATTATATTTGGATAACGAAAAATGGTTTTCAATATTTTCTTACATCGTCCAAATTTCCCAAGCTTTTTCAGCCTGACCGTATAGCATTTCTAGCCCGTGGGCGGTTTTCGAGCCTTTAGCTTTTCCTTTGCTAAGAAATAAAGTGTCTTGTGGATTATATACTAAATCGTACAAAAAATGTTGCATTGTGAGCAAATTATAAGGAATCGGCGGACACTCCTCAATGTTGGGGTACATACCTAGTGGAGTTGTATTGATAATCAACTGATAATCAGTTAGATAGGCTTCGTTTAAGTCTTGATAGGCAATGATATTTGCCCCGAGATTGCTTTGGCGCGATACCACTTGATACGAAATTTTTAAAAAATTGAGGGCGGCTTTTACGGCTTGGGCTGCGCCCCCACTACCCAAAACCAAGGCTTTCAACATCGGCGTAGTGGCTTGCCAAGTTTGCAAATGCCTTTTTAATGAATGCAAGAAACCATAATAATCCGAATTATAACCGATTAATTGTTGATTTTTATCAATTTTTATTACATTGACCGCGCCCATTTCGCGTGCCGCATCGTTAAGCTGGTTTAGATACGGAATTACGCTTGCTTTGTGTGGGATGGTTACATTCAAACCACAAATTTCGGGGTGATTTTGTAACAATTTGGGCAATTGAGCAATATCGGGCAGCTCATACAATTCATATACGGCATCAGTAATGTTTTCTTGAGCAAATTTTTCGGTAAAATATTTTTTGGAAAAAGAATGAGATAAGGGATAACCAATAAGACCAAATTTTCGCATAGTATAGATTCAAAATTAGAGATGAGTAAGCAAGTATTTATGCAAAATTAGTGGATATTGCTTAAATTCCAATTAACAATAAAATTATATAACTGATTGATTATCAACTATTTATAATTCAAGCGCCAAACTAGAGCAAATATACCTCAACGGCTAAGGATTATGATTTGAAACAATATAAGCTATTTTTGCAAACATAATGATTGGAGGGAAAACCCCAAAGGCGGAGAAACAATGGTTGATTTGGCGATTTGAAGATTTGGAGATTTATTGAGTCTTAATAACTAAAAATGAAACTAGAAACTAGAAACTAGAAACCAGAAACTAGAAACCAGAAACTAGAAACTCGGAACTAGAAACGCTACGAACTATTATAAGGTAAAAAATAAGCAGATTTATGTTTAAGGGTGAGATTATCAAAGGCTATGCAATTTTGCAAGATTTTACAACTGCCGGAGGCGGCTTGAGCAAGTGGACTTTTGCCCGCAAAAATGGGCGCGAATATTTTTTCAAAGAATTTTTGGCTCCCAAGTACCCCACCAAAGACGCACCCGGTAGCCCCGAAACCAAACTGCGCAAACGCCAAGCTTGCGAACAATTTGAACAGCACCAAAAATCAATTATTCGGCAAATCAATGAAAAATGCTCCATTGGTGGCAATTTGGTATTTACCGTAGATTTTTTTCGCAATGAGAGCAAATATTACAAAGTAACCGAAAAAGTAGATGTGGCTTCTTTGCAAATTGCCGAAATAGCCGCTTTGCCCTTGCCCACTCGAGTATTAATCCTCAAAACAATTGCTCACAGCCTCAATATTTTGCACAAAGCCGAAGTAGTACACGGCGATTTGAAACCCGACAATATACTCATCAAGCAAACCAAAACCGGAAGTTATACTGCCAAATTGATTGACTTTGACAGCAGTTATTTCTCGAGCAATCCGCCCGAACTGAGTGAAGATGTAGTAGGTGATATGGTGTTCTACTCGCCCGAACTGGCCGGTTACATTCGCCAAGACAAAAAAATAAAAGCCAAAGATTTGACAATTAAATCCGATATTTTTGCTTTGGGTTTATTGTTTTGTCAGTATCTGACCGGCGAATTGCCTTATTTTGACACCAATAAGTATGCTTATCCTTGTTTGGCGGTATTGGCAAAAGAAAACTTACTCATCAAACACCCTCACTTACCTGCCGAATTGCTCCATATTATACAAACTATGTTGCAAGCCGATTATCGCTTGCGCCCGCCGGTGAGCGAGGTTTTTGAACAATTGAAAAATTTGGACCTGAGTGCCTACGAAGCCAAATCGCCGGAAAACCCACTCAAAGCCGGACTCAAAGGCGGGCTGGCTATCAAACCCGACGAAAAAGAAGCCGACTCCAACCCTAGCTCCGGCGGTTTGAAAGGTAAGGGGCTGAATATTTTGAAAAAATGAGTGAGGAATGAATCGTGAATAATGTAAAACGAATAATTTTGTAATTACCTGAAAATCAATATGTTACCAAAAAATATTGTACGCATTCAGCAATTCCAACTGTAAAATAATTGAATAAAAGTTTGATATTTTAACTTTTATATTTATAAAAATAGCAAAATACATAAATAATTGATAATCAATGCTTTAAATGTATT
>JALONJ010000254.1 GCA_025455045.1 Microscillaceae bacterium
ATTTATTATATTAAAATAATACAATTTTATTTTTGAAACAATTGATTTTTTGTAAAAAAGAGTGCATTTTTGTATGATAATTAGCTCATTATCAAATAGCTACTAAAATATTCACGTTAATTTAGATTATAGAAGCTCATTTAAGAATTGAGAATTATATAAATAACTGATTATCAATTGATTATATCTTAATAATTATCACCTTACTTTGTACTCATTCCTGAGCTTCCCAAAGGGGAATTTTGAATCTGAATAAATAAATCAAGGTTTTAACTCGGCATAGCCAAACAAAACCGAAAACTGACGACACCAGACCAAGACAAATTTTTGTTCGCTTAGGTTTACTTGGTTGCCGATTTGATAAGTGAAATTGCCGGAAGTAGATTTAAGCACCCCCAAATCCACAAAATTTGAGGCATTGAGGTCTTTGGACAAATAGACTCTAAGGTCGGGCCCGTTGTCGGCTTTGAAGTTTTCAAACAGCAAAGTGCGTTTGGCATCTTGCATATAAACTTTGGCATTGCCACTGATCGAGTAGCGTCCCGAGCCGATAAAACCCGCTTGATACGCTAAGGTTTGTCCACTGAAATCATTTGTTTCATTGATAGGGGCTGGTTCATCTTTTTTGCAGGCGAATAGGCTCATTATCAACAAGCCTAGCCCAATAATGGCTGGAATTCTTTTCATTTTGTAATATTTTTTTTGACAAAAATCTTAGATTGCTTGCCCGATAAATGTCAGCTACCCGACATTTCGAGTAGCTTAAGATTTTTTTAACATATATTAAGCGTAACAAAATGGCTTTGCATTAAATATTTTTCGTAAAGTTTAAAAATTAAAATTGTGTTTTAGCTATATTTGCCAACTATTAGTCGAGATTTTGCAAACAATCTATACACGATATACAAAAAATTATTTTTATGTAAATCACTCATAATCAATTGATTACATAGATTTAATTGTTTTACAATTTGTGTTTTTGGCTTTCATTCAAAGCCAATTTTTAGAAATTTATTTGCATTTTTTTGATATTTATGATAAATTAAGTAAGATTATTGATTCACTTGGTCAAATACGCCATCAAACCCTCAAAACCCAAATTGTATGAAAGCAAAACGCGCTTATTCACAAATTATCTATGAAGACAATCATTTGATAGTTGTCAATAAAGAAAGTGGGATTTTGGTACAAGGCGACCAAACCGGCGACCCGGTTTTGGGCGATTATGTAAAGGCTTATCTCAAAGAAAAATACGACAAGCCCGGCGAGGTATATTTGGGCGTTCCCCACCGCCTTGACCGCCCCGTGAGTGGATTGGTGATTTTGGCGCGTACCTCCAAAGCTCTCGAGCGGCTGACCAAAATGTTTAGAGAGCGCGATATTCAGAAAACCTACTGGGCAGTAGTCAAGAAAAAACCCGCCGAAGAAAAAGCCAAGCTGACCCACTGGCTCGTCAAAAACGAAGCCAAAAACCTTGTTACGGCGTATGATTATCCGATAGAAAACAGCCAAAAAGCCGAGTTAAACTACCGCGTATTGGGCAAGCTCAACGAGCATTGGCTGGTAGAAGTAAACCCCATCACCGGTCGCCCTCACCAAATCAGAGTCCAGTTGGCAAAAATTGGTTCGCCCATTCGCGGTGATGTAAAATATGGTTTTCATAAAGCCAATGATGACGGAGGTATCAACCTACACTCTCGAAAAGCCTATTTTATGCATCCGGTCAAAAAAGAACCTTTGTTGCTCATAGCCGGATTGCCCGAAAACCAGTTTTGGGAGCAGTTTTTGGTATTTGATAATCCCAAATTGAAAGACAAACACTTGGATTTGTTGTTTGGTAGCTCGGAATAAGTTTGTTCACAATAGTTTGCGGAATTTCTAATTCTCCTGCATTATTGAGTACTAATTCTAAGTACCTGAAAATTTTAAATTTGTAAATAACTGATAATCAGTAGTTTACAAAAATCATAAAACGTTGTTGTAAGATATTGTTATCTTACAATAGTTCGGACAGTTTCTGGTTTCTAAGCCCCCTGCTCCGCCAGAGGCGGAGGTTCTTTTCCTAGTTATTTGCTAAGTGATTGATTATCCTCCAAAGGCGGACACGGTCAATTAGTTACAAGAAATATTTGAAATAGCATAATTAGCTGACCGTGTCCGCCTTTAAAGGAACTTGTCCGCCTCTGGCGGATAATCAGCCAGAGGCAGACACAGTCAATTACTTATAAAAACTGTCCGAAGTATTGATCTTAAATAGCCACGATTTTAATCAAATCTTCGTTTTTAGAAATTAGGAAATATTGCTTGTTTTCTACTACTTCCAATCGCTTTCTACCAATTGAAAATCGGCGATATTTATATGAAACCTTCCTCTTTTTTAAAATTTTCTCATTGAACTCAACATCAATTTCGTTTTGCATAGCAAACAAAGTTTTTATTTCGAAATCAAAAGAATAAGGCCAAGTAATAATCCCAAAATCCCGATTTCTCTTTTTAATAGGTATTTTAATTTCCATTGTTGAAAAAATAAAGCTTAAATTAAGCTTTTTTAATTATTAATATTTCTGTATATTTGCGTAAATATAATAGAAAAATGCAAACAAAATTAACTTACAAGCTTATAAGTGAGATAGGGGTTCAGGAAAAGTATATTCGTAAAGATCACTTCAATACACTTAAAGTATGGTGGGCAAGACGACCTATAACTACTATGCGCTCTTTACTAATCAAAGAAATTTTAAAACGTAATCCTGATTTTGATATAAATATTGATTATCAATTGTTTGCAGAAACAAATCCGCCAAGCAGTACTTATAATTCATTTAAAGAAACATTTAAAACTTATGAAATGAAAGTTTTAGATATATTTGCTGGTGGAGGCTCGATTCCTTTCGAGAGTGCTAGATTAGGCTTCAAAACTTATGCGTCTGAATTAAACCCAGTGGCTAGTTTGGCGCAAGAAACAATATTTAATTCTATAAACATTCCTAATTATTCAGAAAAGTTGAAAAAAGTAGCTTATCAGATAATTGATAAAATGGAAGCCAAATTAGGACAATATTATGTTTTTGCTCAAATAAAGCCTTATGTGATATTTTGGGCTAAAGTAGCTAAATGCAAAAACTGTGGCAATGAGCTTAGCTTGAGGCGTTTAGAGTTTTTGAGCAAACGAAAAAGTCGACCAGTTCGAATTTGGGAAGAAAATGATAACTTATTGATAATCAATGATTTAAAATCAGAAGATAATAGCAGTAAGGAGTTTACTTGCAAGAAATGCCAAACCAGTCATAATTTTAAAGATATAAAAGACTACTGTAAAGATAATCAGTTATATGCTAAGCCCTTTGCTTTTTGTTATGTAAGTAATGGTAAAAAATATAAAACGATTAGCCAAGCCGAATTAGCTATATTTGATAAATATAATGAGCAGATCCAGCAAAAAATTTCAACGCTTTCTCATTTGATTCCGAATCAACCTATCAAAACCAAAGGTGGTGTAATTAATCCAACTTTATATGATTTAAAACTACCGGAGCATTTTTTTAATAGTCGCCAACTGCTGGTTTTGCTTACTTTAATTGATGAGATTATTCAAATTTATCCAACATTAATTACCAACTATCAAGCAGAGGAGGCTCAACAAATTTGTTTGGGGCTTACTTCTTTAATAGAATTTTTAGTGGATTGGAATAGCACGGCAACTATGTGGATTTCTCAAAATGAGCAAACAGGTAGAAGCCTTGCCGGACCGGGTGTAGGAATGAAGTGGGATTTTATCGAGTTAAATCCATTTGCTCAAACTGGCTCAAATTTGAAGTCTAAAATTGATAGAGTTTGTAATACTTTTCAGTCTATAAAGTTTAATAATCCAATAAATATTATCAAAGGTTCTTCGACAGACCTTCCTTTGGAAGACGAAACAATTGACATAGTATTGACCGACCCACCTTATTATGACTCTATTGATTATACAGGATTGAGTGAGTTTTTCCGACCTTGGTTTGAAGTTTTAATTCGTAATACCTTTAACACTAATATAAATTTAAAAAACCAAGACGACTTAGAAGCTATTGTAGAATTGTCCAAGAATGGTGCAAAAACCAAAGACCACCAGCATTATCAAAAAACAATGACTTCAGTATTGTCAGAAACTTATCGAGTATTGAAGAAAGATGGTAGTCTGTTAATGCTTTACTCACACAAAACTTACGAAGGTTGGGAGGTAATAGCCTATGCCTTTAAAAGTTCGGGTTTATATATATCTGAAGTAATTCCTTTAGAGATGGAAAGAATCGCTCGCCCCCGTGCAATGGCTTCAGAGGCTCTAAATGGGGTAGTAGTATTTAGATTACAAAAAAATATCACTCAAATTACAAATGTAGAAACTGATATTATTAATTTAAAAAATCAACTAATAAGTGGTGAAATTCTTGATAGTCAAATCGTTATATCTTTAGCCGCACTTGCGTGCAAACAAGTTACGCTAACTAACACGAGCTATCAAGTTGCTTATGAGGAAGTTGTGAGGCAATATGAAAAAAATCGCCTAGACAACTGGGAAGATCAAAATATAGATATGATTACCAAATCATATCTATATGCAAAACTAAAAGGAAGTGTGGAAATGGTAGATAATCAATATTTGGAAATATTGAGAGAAAGTAATTTGTTGATTAATAACCGTCTAAAATCTCTAGAGGAAATTAATTTTGATGAAAAAGTAGTAAATACTTTACTTGAAACAGCAATTAAAATCTATAATAATTTCCAATCTAATAGCAAAACAAAAGTTGTAGTAAGTAAAAATGAACGAGAAAATATTAAGACTTTTTATTCTATATTGAGTGGCTTAAGCCTCAATACAGTTGCAAAACGTAGTAGCGACAAAGAAGCAAAAGTAGCCCGTTTAGTGCTGGCAAAAATGAATTAGTTTGGGCGAAATTTGTTGATATTTTCCAACTGTTTCAATATTTGACCGCATTTATTTTCAAATTTTGACTGAATGAGCAATTCTTTGAGTTGCGCAGTAGGTATTTGTTCAACTTCAGCTTTTAAGTTTGAAGCAGTATTTTTCAAAAAAGTGTCAATTCTTTGAATTGTATTAGTTACTTTTTCTTTAATAATTTCAGTAAAAAATATCGTAAACTCTTGAAAATCAGATAGTTTACTATCAAAAAGTTTTTTCAATAAAATATCAAAATATTTAGCTTGGTCTTTGGACGTTTCTGGAAAAATTTGGGCATAATTTGGTAGTGCCTTAAATATAATGCTGAACATAATTAGTGAAAAGGTATTGAGGTAATTTTCAGCATTACATCTGTGGCACTACCCATAATTATTCAATATTTCTATTAAATTTTGTTGTTGATAGCCTTGTAAATAATAAAAAGCTAAGTGTTCATAAAAGATAATCACTATAGGTTTATGTTTGTCTGTTGCATATAAATAAGCATCACTACTGCCTTTCCAATTATGTAATGAAGGAAATGTAATCAGACCACCAATTGTATCAAAAACTCCATAGGATTCATTAGGCTCAGCTAAATAAGAATTTTGCCATTTCTCATAGTCAGCTTTTTTTATAGTATCTTTTACATTGGGAGCGGCTTGGCTTCTTCCTAATCGAAAACTTTTGGCATCACAAACAATTATGGTGTTATCAATCTGAATCGTGATGTCTTCTTTACTCGCCTTTTGTTTTTGAGTACTTGAATCTTTGAATCCGACTCTTTTTGCCCATTCACATACCAAAATTTCAATAAGTTTTGAGTAAAGCGTTTCTTGTGAGGAGTCGTGTTCATAAAACTCAGGAATATAACCAGCGTGACATAACAAGAAGGCAAAATCGTTTTTATCTAAACTTCCTATTTTTTGAGCAAAATCAAGGGCTATCCGCTCAGTATCAGGTGCTGTTGTCCAGTCATTGACCGTATCAGAGATATAATTTTCCAAATAATCGTAACTTGCAATTCTTTCGGTTTGACTAAAATCTTTGTCAAAAAATCTCAAAAAACTATCTTTCATCGATAGGCTCATTTCGTAGATTATTTTTGTATAAATAATTGATTATCAATCTTTTATATTTCCATCAACTCAATTTTCTTCGCCACCGCTTGGGGCAGGGTCAGTACTTGGACTGCCTTCTTCTTCGGTCTCTTTGGGCTTTTGAAAAATATAAGGCGTGAGACAACCATAGGGCTTTTGGGTTTTGACTTCGTTTTCGGGAAATCTGCCTTCGCGTACATTGGCTTTGGCATCTTTGTAGAGATTTTCCATAAAAATTCCGAATACTGGCAGCGCAGTTTGTGAGGCTTCGCCTACTTGCGGGCTACGAAATCTCACGCGGTGGTCGTCGGCTCCTACCCACACGCCGGTTACTAGGTTGTGGGTTACGCCCATATACCAGCCATCGGCGTAGTTGGACGAAGTGCCGGTTTTACCCCCGATTTCGTTGTTGCTTCTAAAAATGTCAAATTCCCACAAGGCTTGCGAAGTGCCGCCCTGCTCTTGGATAGTTCCTCTAAACATATCTACCATCAAAAAAGCTGTTTCTTCACTCATTACCCGCCGCGATTTGGCACTGGCTTCATAAATCACTTTACCATTTCGGTCTTCAATCCGAGCTATAAATTGCGGTTCATTCCAAATCCCATTATTCATAAATGCCCCATACACGCCTACCATCTCGTAGAGGCTCACCTCGCTTGAACCCAAACCCAAAGCCGGTAAGTTGCTCAATTTGCTTTGTATGCCCATTGTTTGGGCGCGAGAGCGTACTTTGGCAGGGGTCAGTTTATCCATCAAGCGAGCGGTAACGGTGTTGCGCGAAGTTGCCATTGCTTTGCGCAGGGTCATATTGCCGTACGTATATTGAAAGTCGCTGTTGTTGGGGCTCCAAGTTTTGGCTTCGCCGTTTTCGGTATAATAAACGGTGTGCGGAGCGTCCAAAATTCTATCGCAAGGTCCCATTCCTTGTTCAAATGCCTCGGTATAAACAATGGGTTTGAAAGTAGAACCGGGTTGGCGTTTGGCTTGAATGACGTGGTCAAAAGTAAAATAATGATGATTGATTCCGCCCACCCAAGCCTTGATATAGCCATTGCGCGGGTCCATTGCCATCAATCCAGTCTGAAGGATTTGGATATAATGCTTGACCGAATCTATCGGACTCATCATAGTATCCAATTCGGCTTCCCACGTAAAAATTTTCATTTTTTTACGCTCATTCAGTTTTTTCATTCCGCGCTCGGGGTTTTTGCCTTTAAAATAAGGCGAAAACTGCTCTGATTTTTTCAATAAATCTATGAGGTAAGTGGTATCGTTTACATTGGCTTGCCAAGGGGCGTGGGCATAGCCCGCCCAGTGGATATAAAATCGCTCTTGTAGGCGTTTCATTTGGGTTTTGACGGCGGCTTCAGCGTGGGCTTGGATTTTTGAATCGATGGTCGTATAGATTTTAAGCCCATCGGTATAGAGGTCATAATTATTTTCTTCGCACCATTTGACCAAGTATTTGGCGGCGGCATCTTTGAAATACGGGGCAACTTTGCCGGTGGTGGGTTCGCGGTGAACTTTGAGCGTGAGCGGATTTTTGAGATATTTTTGAAAATCGGTAGTCGTAATGTAATTGTATTTCTTCATTTGCCCCAATACTACATTGCGGCGTTGGCGCGAGTTTTCGGGGTTTTGGATAGGGTTGTAAATGGTGGTGGCTTTCAAAATACCTATCAAAGTGGCTGCCTGCGGCACATCTAACTCTTTGGGCAATACATCGAAATAAGTACGAGCCGCCGTACGAATCCCATAAGCACTGTTGCCAAAGTCGACGGTATTGAGATACATAGTCAAAATCTCTTGTTTGTTATGCCGAAACTCCAGCTTAACCGCCGTAATCCACTCTTTGAGTTTATAATTGAGCGTACGCAAGCCGGGAATATAAGAGAGCAAACCACCCGAGGTCTCTCGAGTACGAAACAGGTTTTTTGCCAATTGCTGAGTAATGGTACTGCCCCCACGGGCATCACCTTGCAAAGTAGCCCACATAGCCGAAAAAAAAGCCGTAAAATCGATGCCATAGTGGTCATAAAAACGCACGTCTTCAGTAGCAATCAGGGCATTGACTACCGAAGGGGCTATCTCGGAGTAGGCAACCGGCGTGCGATTTTGGATAAAATATTTACCCAAAAAAACCTTGTCGTGGGTATATATTTCGGAAGCTACGGCTATTTCGGATTCCGACTGCCGAGTATTGGGCATTTGCCCAAAAAGCCACAAAAAATTGATTTCAATGGCTACCAACAGCAAAACAATTGCGCCGATAAAAGTACCCACCAAACTGAGCAGTTTTTGCCAAAGTGCCATCTTCCAAAATACTCGCCAGTGAAAAGGCGTGTAATAAAATATAAGTCCGAAAAATGACTTGATTTGATTGAGAATTGCTACAATTTGCATTAGAAACTAACGGTGAGTTTTGTATAATAACTTATAATTAGCTGATAATCAGTAAGTTACAAAGAGTTTCGTTTATAACATCACTTGCCTTTAATCGGGCTTTGCCCAAACAGAGAGTGACACAAGTGTAAAATTGCAAATTTTTTTAATTTAATTGGATTTTTAACAAAATTTTAATCCATAATTTGTAAAGTTTCTTTGGCTCTTGGGGTTAAGTTTTTGAAGGAATCTATAAACAATGGTTTGGACAGTTTTTAGTTTCGAGTTATTTACTAAGTGTCTGATAATCAATTAGTTGCAAAAAATATATTACTGTAAAAAACTTAGAGCCACCAAGACACAAAGTCTCTAAGTAATGTAAGTTGCGTAGTATTATATTTTGAACCCCACCCCTGCCCCTCCCCGTTGAGGCTGATCTCCCTACAGAAGAAAAGTTGGGAAACGCTTGTATAAGTACAAATAAATACAGTATCAAATTTTACTTATTCATTTTAAGAATTTACCTTTTGAGTTACCAAATATTATTTT
>JALONJ010000255.1 GCA_025455045.1 Microscillaceae bacterium
ATAAACATTTTATAAAAGTTAAATAACTTTTGTTTCTAAAATAAATCTTTTAAATTTATAAATAAAATTTGTATTTTTTTAATAATATTTCAAAATATTTACGTTAATTACTTGAATGTGCAATACAAAATAAAGTACAATTTTGGTTCTTCAGGGATTTTAACGTACTGGTCGATAATGGTTGCCTGTGGGGACACAAGCAACGGCTCATAAGCCCTTGCCTGTGTCTCCACAGGCAAGTTTGCGCTAAAAAGTCGGAAGAATCAAAAGTTTTAAGGCTGCTTAACCACATCATTCTACCCTACAGTATTTAGTGGTCAGAACACTAAGCAAAACTTCTATACACCATTTCCATAATCAATCCACAAATGTATCCGGCATACGTGCCTACGGCATAGCCAAGCACTGCCAAAATAACTCCTATGGGGGCTAAGGACGGGTGAAACGCCGAAGCTACAATCGGGGCTGAAGCCGCCGCCCCAATATTTGCCTGACTGCCCACTGCCACAAAAAAGAAAGGTGCGCGAATGATTTTGGCTATAGTCAAAATCACCACCGCGTGAACGGTCATCCAAATAATACCAATCAGAAAATAAGCCGGATTGCTAAAGATAGCCAATACATTCATTTTCATTCCAATCGTGGCAATCAAAACAAACAAAAACAGACTCCCGATGCGCGAAGCTCCGGCATTTTCCAACTCGCGGGCGGGCGTGAATGACAAGCCTATCCCAAGAGCTGTGGCAATCAGAACTATCCAAACAAAATTGTCTAACAGGCTAAATTGCGCCAAATAAGGGGCATTTTTTGCCAAGAAAGGCACTATCAATTCCGAACCCCAATGCCCCAATGAAGTACAACCAATGCCCAGAGCCACGATAGTAAGCAAGTCGGTAAGGCTAGGGATTCGGGTTTTACCTCTTTGATTTGCCAATATTCTTTGTTTGACGGTTTCAATTGCCGAAGCATCGGCTTTGAGCCACCGGTCAATTTTTTCGCTTATGCCTGCTCCATACAACAAGATAGCCAGCCATACATTTGCCACAATCACATCTACGGCAATAGTAGCCGAAAATAAATTGTCGCTGGGTTTGAAGACCTCTTTCAAAGCAGTCTGATTGGCTCCGCCGCCAATCCAACTTCCGGCAAGGGTAGCAAAACCTCGCCAAGTTTCGTCTGCCCCACTAGGAGCTACTATCGAGGGAAACAAAGCCCCCACAATCAGCAAGGCAAGCGGTCCACCAATAAATACGCCCAAAGTTCCCGAAAAAAACATTAGCAAAGATTTGGTACCCAACTTGCGCAAAGCCGAAAAATCCAAACTTACACAAAATAAAACCAGACTCGCCGGCAACAAATAGCGCGAAGCCACAAAATACAGCTTGGATTGGTCGCCCGAAATCACCCCAAAAGAATTGAGCAAGCCCGGCACAAAATAACAAATCAAGATGCCGGGTACGTATTCAAAAAAACGCTTGGTGCGCGGGTGTTGTTCGCCCTGAAAAACTAAAGCTAAAATAACCAGCAAAATTCCGATTACGATGGCATCATTGGTAATAAGTGGATTCACGTCTAAATTTTATTAAGAATTATTGATATTTGCTACTTTAGCCTGATCATTGAAGCACCTGATAATCAATAGTTTATGAACTATTTGCTGGCAAACTATAATCAAGATTTAAAAACACGTTGGACAATGCAATTTGCATAAACCATTGATAATCAAGTATTCATAATATTGTAACACAGCCTTTAGGCTGTGCCTCCTACAGCCTAAAGGCTGTATTACATACTTATTTGTCAAAAGTCAGAGATAATCAAACCATTAGCCTGCTTGATAAACTTGCCTGCCTCTGGGCGATTAGCTCATTACTTATGGCACATCTTGCCCTAGTGAAGCGTGATACAAAATAAACCAATCTTGCCTATCCAATTGAATATCAGTGGATTGGGCAGCTTCTTTGATGCGGCTCAAGTTATTAGTACCAATCACCGGCAGCACATCGGAAGGCAGAGCCAAAAGCCAAGCCAAAGCAATTTGCTCGGGCAAAGCCATATACTTTTGCGCCATTGTAGCAAGGGTGGCTTGTACTCTTTGGGCTTGCGCATCGGTACCCGTAAAGAGCCTGCCTCCGCCCACCGGCGACCAAGCCATCGGGTTGATTTTGAGGCGTTGCAGCATATCCAAAGTACCATCTAAAATAGGGCTGGTACGCAACAAACTCAATTCTATTTGGTTGGTAATCAGGGGCTTATCCATATATGCGTCCAATAACTCAAATTGTGCATTGGTAAAATTGGACACTCCGGCATAGCGAATTTTGCCTTGCTGAATCAAGCTGTTGAGGGCTTCGGCGGCTTCTTCAGCCCGTAGCAAAGGGTCGGGGCGGTGAATCAACAAGATGTCCAAGTGGTCGGTATGTAACTCCTGAAGCGACCGCTCGGCACTATAGATAATATATTCGCGGCTGGTATTGTAATGTTTTACATAGTTTTGAGGGCGACTCGGACACAGCAATTGAATACCGCACTTGCTCACCAAAACCATTTGCTCGCGCAGGTGGGGTTTTTCTGCCAAAACTTTACCAAATAGCCCTTCTATTTGATAGTTACCTCCATACAAATCGGCGTGGTCAAAAGTATTGATTCCACTCTCGAGACAAGTCATAATTTTGCGCTCAATGCGCTGATTATCAAAGCCTTCGGGGTCATCGAGCAAACGCCAAACCCCATATACAATTTGTGATAGTTTCAACTCGGAACCAAACAAAGAAATATATTTCATAAGTTTATTTTTTTTCGTGCCTCAATTTTCGGTAATTTTAGAAATAAAATATGAAAAAATTGTAAAAAGATACATACCCTTAGTTTAAATTATTGACTATCAATGACTTATATTTTTATTTGGAGTCTTCACTACTTGTTAAGTAAAATTGTAACGCAGGCTGGCAGCCTGCGCGCGTAAGAGGCTTTAGGCAATTTCTAAACTAAACAATTCCTGAAAAGTGGTGAAGAACCATTTTATTTAGTTAAACAATTGATAATGAATGAGTTACAAGAAATAAAAGAAATTATTTATAAAATTAGAAAACTGCTAGAATATGAACTTCATCCCCCATTAGGTTCATTAGTCAGGTTTTCTGATATAATTACTTCTCAATCGATTGTTGAAGATGATTTGAAAAAATTGATATTTGATTCTTTACCAACACTCTCTCAAAGGGCTATGGGAGCTAAAAAGGAAATTTTAGGATTAATCCTAATTTTAGAGAGTTTTCTTGAGCGAGAAACTGAAGATAATTTTTCAAACTCATTGATAATGAATAACTTATATTTTTTAAAAGAAAAATTATTTAAACCTTTAATCATCATCACAAATGAGTTTTTTTCTTTTTCAGGTAGTTTGAGTGGAATAACCCAATTGTTAAAAAGTGAAGACATCTCGAATGCTGAAAAACAGGACATAGAAAATCTTTTGATTGATATTTTACCAAGCATTACTCAAAGAAGTATCTGGTTTAAAGATGAATTATGGAAATTGCGAACATTTTTGCACAATTTATTTGAAAAATATGATATTTCTATGACAATCGAGCCTTTACAAAACTCCGAAACCCCTCCTTGGCATTTATTGCTCCTGGCAGACCCCAACCGTAGCAAAGTGCAAAAGTACCTTGAGCAAGGCAAAACTTATTTGGCGCGGCTAGATAATGAAGTGGTAGGGGTCTATGTTTTACTGCCTTTGAATGATACCGAAATCGAACTAATGAATATTGCCATTGCTGAATCTGAGCAAGGCAAAGGATTGGGTAAACAATTGATAATCAACGCTATCCAAGAAGCCAAGAATTTGAAATATCAAAAGCTCAAGGTCGGAACCGGCAACTCAAGTATTTCCGAAATTGCCTTTTATCAAAAGTGTGGGTTTCAATTGCATAGCCTTGACAAAGGCTTTTTTCTAAGAAACTACCCTGAAGCTATTTTTGAAAATGGGATTCAATGTGTAGATATGATTCGTTTTGAGCTGGATTTGTGAAAAATGAAAACCAATTGTCTAGGAGTCGGTCTCTTTCTTAACTTCTAAGCGGCTGTTTTAAAATAATTTGGTCAATTTCGGCAAAGCCCTAGAGCCTTGCCGAACTTCAAAAAGCGCAATTTTGAAATTGCGATGAATGTTATTTTAAAACAACCGCAAAGCAAGGCTATCAATTGAAATAACGAAAATCGTGTCCGGCTTTGAGTTGCAACAAAAACTCGTACATCAATTGAATACAGTTTTGAATATCGTCTTGGTGGGCGGCTTCTACCGTTGTGTGCATATACTTCAGTGGCAATGATACCAAAGCCGAAGCCACCCCGCCACTCGAGTAGGCAAAAGAATCGGTATCGGTACCTGTACTGCGCGAAGAGGCTTGTCTCTGAAAAGGGATATTTTTGGCTTGAGCTACCTCAATCAACATATCTCTTACATTGTTTTGCACTGCGGGAGCATAGCTCAATACCGGTCCATCGCCACATTTGATTGCTCCATCACGGACTTTGCTATAGCCCAAAGGCGAAAAAGTATCGTGGCACACATCCGTTACCAAAGCTACGTTGGGTTTGAGGCGGTCGGCTACCATTTCTGCCCCTCTCAGCCCGATTTCCTCTTGTACCGAGTTGGACACATAGAGCGTAAAAGGCAAATCAACTTTATTTTGTTTTATCATTCGGGCTACTTGGGCAATCATATAACCGCCTATCCGATTGTCCAAAGCCCTACCCACGTAGTAGCGATTATTCAATTCCATTAGCTCATCGGCAAAGGTTGCTACTGTACCTACGTGGATACCCATTTCTTCCACTTCTTGCTTTGTTTTTGCGCCTACATCAATAAAAACACTCTTTTGCTCGGGTTTGGGGTCTTCTTTTTCACCCACGCGCACGTGAATGGCAGGCCACCCAAACACCCCTTTGATAATGCCTTTTTGGGTGTGTAAATTGACCCGCATTGAGGGGGCAATGGTAAAATCAGACCCGCCATTGCGAATCACATAAATATAACCATCATCGGTAATGTAGTTCACAAACCACGATATTTCGTCGGCGTGGGCTTCTATCACTACTTTATAAGGCTGATTGGGGTTGATAGTGCCGACTACCGAGCCATAAATATCTACGTCATACTCATCAAAATACTCGCGCAGGTAGTCGAGCCAAATTTTTTGCCCCGAGCTTTCAAAACCGGTCGGGGAGGCATTGTTTAAATACTTGTATAAAAACTCCTTTTCACTCATCATATATTGAATAAATTTTTAGAATAATTAATTGATTGTCAGATAGTTAAGAATTTATTATAATTGTAAGCTAAGTTTGACAAATACATACAAAGTAATGAATAGGGAATAATGTAAAGTGAATAGTTTTTTGATTACTTGAAAATCCGCCAGAGGCAGACACATCAATAGGTTAGCAAAAAAATGTTGTTTACATTATCTTTTTCTTGCTGCAAAGCGAATGGAAACCAAGAAACATAAAAAAATAGCAGCGTTTTGTATTTGTTTTCCAAAAAAAAATGCACCTTGCTACTTGGCAAAAATTAGGCATATTACAGACTTAAATATGGGCAAATATACACAAATGCGCAAATGAAAACCAAAGAGTGCATTTCAAATTTACGCATTTCTTTTGTCTTATCCTGCCATCTCTGAAGGGAACATAGAGCAATAACTTATTGATTTTCAATTAGTTATATAAATATTTCAAGAAATGGCAATTTGACAAAACTCCACAAAAGATGATAGCTTAGGAATATTTCGCATTGCTTTTTAAAAATTTAGCTTTTTGTACTTTTTTAATAAAATAAAAAATACCCATATCAGTTATCATAATTCACAAAGTCTCAAAGCATTTACCAATCATTCGTTTATTTGATGAAACCCGAAGAAATCATCATCCATTTCAACCAAAACAATCTTTTGTTACTCAACTTTTGCTTGGGTTTTATTATGTTTGGGGTAGCTTTAGACCTCAAAATTGCTGATTTTCAGGAGATTATCCGCAACCCCAAGTCGTTTGTCGTGGGCTTGGTTTCCCAAATTATTTTATTGCCGGTCATCACTTTTGGGTTGGTGTTTTTGTTCAATCCGCATCCGGCGTTTGGCTTGGGCTTGCTTTTGGTAGCGGCTTGTCCGGGGGGCAATATGTCCAATTATATCAGCCATTTGGCTAAGGCAAATATAGCCCTGTCGGTTAGTCTAACCGGCATCAATACGCTTTTGGCAGTATTTACTACGCCTTTCAATTTTACATTTTGGGCGAGCCAATGGGCAGCAAGTCAAGCAATGCCCAAAGCCATCGCCTTGAATGGCTGGCAAATGGTGGAGTCTATCGCTTATTTATTAATCATTCCTTCGTTGTTGGGAATGTTTTTGACCCGCAACTTTCCCAATATTGTCGACAAAATTCAGCAATCAGTCAAAGTCATTTCTTTACTGATTTTTGTTGGTTTTATTATAGTGGCTTCGCTTGCCAATTGGAGCACCTTTGTCAAATATATTCATTATGTCTTGATTTTGGTCTTGATTCACAATGGATTAGCCCTTTTTATCGGTTATGGGGCAGGTTGGGTGGCAGGCTTGCCCAAGCGCGATATGCACACTATAGCCATTGAAACGGGTATTCAAAATGCCGGATTGGGCTTGGTTTTGATTTTTAATTTTTTTGATGGCAATGGAGCGATGGCACTCATTGCGGGCTGGTGGGGTGTGTGGCATCTGATTTCCGGCTCGGCAATCGCTTATTATTGGGGGACAAGTAGCAAAGTCTGAAATATTGCAATCGTTTGGACAATCTCAAAACTTCCTGCCTCTGGCGAGGCAGGGAATAGTTCTGGATTACTTGCTAATCACCTGATAATCAGTCAGTTATATAAAAACTTAGCATTACATCAGCAATTCCCACTATGGATAAGTGCTTGATTATCAATGACTTATAAAATTTTTATTAACTTATAAAGCCCTGATAATCAGATAGTTATAAAATAATCGTTCACCTACATTTTTAACTCTTTGATAATCAATGAGTTATATGTGCCATAGTGGGAATTGCTGGGATGTGGGAGGAACAGCCTAAAGGCTGGGTTACAATTTTATCAATATTTGATAATCAAGCAATAGCCAATCTAATGATTACTTCAAAAATTTGTAATCTTTTAATCGATAGCTCAATTAGTTTTCAAAATACTCATTCAGCAATCTACTAGCCTCGCTACTACCCAGTTGCTTGGCGGTTTGCAGAGCTTCGTAAGCCGGAGCAATTTTATTGTCCGAAAGCAACAACAAAGCATAAAAATACTGCCCCTCGGCGTGATTGGGATTGAGATTAAGCCCCGTCAAAGCCTCCGCTTGACTTTCGGCATACCTGCCCAGTCTTGCCAAAACCGCGCTTTTGCCTAGCTTGAGATTGGCAAACTCAGGAAATTTTTGCAGTCCGAGATTGTATTCGTTTAAGGCTTCATTCCATTTTTCCATTCGGGCATACAAATAACCCGCGATTTCATAATCCTGCATTACCGGCATTATCTTCATTTTGCGCTGAATGGTAGCCAAAGCCTCGGCATTTTTGCGGTCATAAGCCTGCAAAAAGGCAATATTATAATAGCAATTGAGTTGTTTGGGGTTAATTTGCAAGGCTTTTTCAAAATATTCAATGGCTTTTTGGGGTTGGCGACTCATAAATTGAATAACCCCCAAAGCATTATAGAGGATTGCGTGATTGTTTTGGCGTTTGTTAAGTGCCGATTGAATAAATTTTTCAATTCTTTGGAGTTCTTTTGTATCGGTTCGCATATAAGGAAGTACCGATTGCAAATCACCACCAACTCCGGCACTATCTATCGCTACCCCAAAGCCAATCATTGTTTGATAAAATATTTCCAATAGTTTGGTGGTATGGAGCATCGTTTCATAAGCCAATACTTTGGGATATTTTTGATTCAACAACTCCACTTTGCTCAGGTCGGCACGCAAGTTATAGGCATTATTGACTCCCATATCCATCATTTTCATACTTTCAAAAATGGAAGTGATCACATAGCCCAACTGCCCGTCTAGGTTCTGAATATCCAGTTCTACGGCTTTGGCAAATGAGCGCTTGGCTACTTCTATATTGCGATAATCCATTGCCAAATATCCCCAACGATTCCAGACCTCGGCTCTTTCGGGCATTAGCTCGCACGCTTTTTCGAGGTAGGTTTGTCCATTGGTTCTATCACCCAAAAAATATACAAGATTCCCCAATCTATAATAGGCTTCACCATCTTGCGGATTTTGAGCGATTTGTTGCTCGAGGGCTTGTTTTGCCAATTGACGCAGTTCGGATTGGCGTACCGAATCTTGAGGCGCATAATCTGCCAAAAAATCGACCAAATTGAGATAATCTAGGGCTTTGGGCTTGTTTTTGAGCCTCGCTTCAAGGGCTTTTCTTTGGGTTTGCTGGGCTTTGGGGCTCAGTATCTTTTTATCTTTAAAGTCTCCGGCTTGTTGATAAAAACTAAATTCTATTTGTGATTTGATACGAAAAGAATCGATAAGGGCTTGAATATGGCTCGGATTGATGGATTTTGTGAGGTTTTGGGCTGGCAAAATATAGTATTGGAGGCAAATCAAGAGGGCTAGGAGCAAAAACTTCGTTAGATTCATTGTCTTTGTTGTATTAGATGTGGAATAATTGTACGCAAAAATATCACATTTATACAAAACCACGCTTGGAGCTAAGAGTTAGAAATTGGGCAACAAAAATACGCAATGTGTTGATTATCAAATAGTTAAAAATTTTAGAAAATATTTTTTTCTGTAAAAATGTGAAAAATTACCAAAAACATAATTAATTGAAAATCAATTAGTTATGCGGTATAATGGTTTTATAAAAACAATTATATCTACTGAACATCCATTACCTATTCAACCATTCCTTAAAATGACCGGCTCTTTCGGACGAGATAATGGTTTCTTCTTTGGTGGGAGGCACAATTTCCAATTTGATGCGCCCGCGCAAATAGGCGTACATATTTTTGATAGCATTGAAACTGACAATGAATTGGCGATTAATCCTAAAAAAATCACGCGGATTGAGTATTTCTTCCAGTTTTTCTAAGGTAAAATCGACCAAATAATGCTCATTTTTGAAATTGACCAGCGAAACATAGCGTTGATGCCCCACAAAATAAGCGACATCTTCAACTTTAATCGAGAGAATTTTCTCGCCACTTACCACCATCAGTCGAGTTTGATATTCTTTTGAGGGCTTATTTTGCAAATTATCCCAAATACCTTTCCATTCTATTTTAGGCTGACTGGGGTGGAGTTGTTCGTATTTGTCTAGGCTTTTGCTGAGTTCTTGCTGGTCAATCGGTTTCAAAAGATAATCTATGCTATTTACTTTGAATGCCTGCAAGGTAAAATTGTCATAAGCAGTTGTGAAAATAATCGGAGTTTGTATTTTGATTTGTTCAAAAATCTCAAAAGCGACTCCTTTTCCGAGATTAATGTCCATAAAAAGTAAATCGACTGCGTTTTTACTCAGCCAATCTATGCTTTGCTTCACGCTACCCAGTATCGCCTTTACTTCTATTTGGGGTTTGACTTTTGTCAATAAGTTTTTTAAATCTTGAGCTACTTCCGGCTCATCTTCAATGATGGCTACTTTCATCGGGCTGATATTTATGTAGGTTTAAAATTAGGAAACGATTAAAGGCAGTTTTACAATATATTCGTGTTGTGATACCTTGAAGCTAGGTTTTTTTTCGCCAACTAAACGATAACGCTCGGTCAAATTTTTCAAACCGATGTGCGTAGCCGTTTCTTCTTCCAATTGTTCTTTTTGGGTTTTGGTTTGCAAATTGTTGCTGATTATCAAAAACTCATCATCATCTAAAATATTGATTTTAAGTGGGTTTTCTGCCGAAATATCGTTGTGTTTGATGGCATTTTCTAAAAGGAGTTGCAAGGAAAGTGGGGGCAAACTATTGTTCAATTTGGCTTCATCTATGGAGAGCGATATTTGCAAATTTTCGCCAAAACGCATTTTTTGCAAAGAAATATACGCCTGACTCAGTTCCAATTCTTCTTTGAGTTGTACCAAAAGATTGTCTTTTAGTTGCAAAACGTAGCGATAGACTTTTGCCATTTCGTGGGTAAATTTTTGGGCTTTTTCGGGCTTTTGGGCTATCAAGGAATGGAGTGCCGTAAGGCTATTCAACAAAAAATGGGGGCTGATTTGATTTTTCAGATTATCAAATTGATGGATAATATTTTCGCGCAATCTTTTTTCAGTTTCCAGATGCAATCTTTGTCTTTGGCGCAAAAACAAATAGCCCACTATCGCGCCTACGAGCAAAATACCCAAGCCGCTAAAAAGCATCAGGTTTCTAGTTCTAAGTGCTTGATTTTCAATGACTTGTGATTTTATAGTATTTTCTTTTTTCAACAAATTGATATTCGCCAAGCGTTCTTTTTCTTTTTTGTCAAACTCAATGGCTTGAATTTGTTTGGCTTGGGTTATTTGGGTCAATTTGGCTTCTTTAGCCAAACTAACTTTCTCAAATTCAATGGTTTGCAATTCTTTTTCTTTACCCAATAAACTCAGCGCGATTTGCTTTTTTTCGGTCAGGGCGGTTTGTTCATTCAATGCTAACTGATTGATTTTCTGTTGTTTGTTCAACAATTCAATTTCTTTTTCTTTCTTTTCGGTTTCGTATTTGGTGGTGAGTTCGTTCATTTGTCGGATAGATGTTTCGTTGAAAATAGAATCGTGGTAGGCAAACATTTTGGATTGCAAATCATAGGCATTGGTCCCGTCTTTTAGCGCATATTTTGCTTCTGCCATTATTTTGAGGGCATTTCGGCTGGGGATTTTTGCCGGAATAGATTTTGCTAACTCATAACCCCGTTTTGCATATTCAAAAGCCTTATCCCATTGTTTTTGTTTCGAGAAGTTATCGGCGATATTATTCAAATAAATGGCGGTTTTCTCCTTGTTGCCTATTTCTTGGGTAAGCCGAAGGGCTTTTTCAAAATATTCTTGGGCTTGGTCAAATGCTTGTTTTTTTTTAAAAATCAATGCGATGTTATTCAAATTATCAGCACTTGCTTCTTTGGCTTTCAAAAGCGTATTGATTTCCAAAGCCGATTGATAGTAGAGCAGGGCTTTATCCAAAGAGTCTTGTTGATGATAAATAGCGGCTAAATTATTCAAAATCAGAGCTTTTCGGCGATTATTTTTAAGCGGCTCATTCGCCTCCAGTGCCTTGGTATAACTTTCTATCGCCAAATCAAGCGTTTTTAGCATATTATACACATTGCCAAGGTTTAAATAAGAAGTAGCTATGCCATTTTGGTCTTGTATCTTCTCCCGAATACGCAAGGCTTTTAAATGATATTCAAGGGCTTTAGAATAATCACTTTGTATATCGTACAAATTACCCATATTAGAATAGGCATTGGCAATACCCACTTGGTCATTTAATTTTTCTTTGATTTTTAGATTTTCTTGATGTATTTGGAGGGCTTTGCTCAAATTGCCTTGGTCTTGATAAAGGATTGCCAAATTATTCAAGGTTTGGGATTGAAATTTTGGATTGGGGTAGGCGGAAAAGTATTTTTTAGCTTCTTCATATTGCAAAATAGCTTGGGCAATTTGTTCTTTCACCTGATAGCCAAGCCCTTTGAGAAAATAAGCTATGGCGATGCCGGCTAAGAATTTTTGAGTCTGGGCAAGCTGCAAAGATTTGTCGGCATAAATAAGGGTAGAATCGGGAAATTTTTGATAATGAATAATTGCAATATCGCCCAAAATAGCCACTCTTAGGGTATCTGTATCCTTGGTTTTGCCAAGGGCTTCGTGCAGTTTTTGAAGGTTAGATTTTTCTTGCGCTGGCAAATTGGTCAAGCCTGCCCAAATGAATAATACAATCCCTAAAATTTTGTACATAAGTAGTTGTTAATTATTGGTTTATAATCCACAGCTAATATAATCAACTCATAATCAGCGAGTTACATTAATCAGGGCAATGTAAATCAACTATTTATAACTCTTCAACTTTAAGTAATTAAACTATCAAGTCAAATGAGATAATTATTCGCAAAAATTACACAAAAATTTCATTACACCAAAATAATGCTTCAATTCATTCATTTACAACTTCACTACAATTCGTTATACAAGCCTTTTCAAATTGCGTAAATTTGATTAAAACCTCATAAACCAAACTACTCGAGGTTTTATAAATCAAACTCAACAAAAAATGGAAAGAATGAAGATGCAATCATTAAAACTTAACCTTGGGCTCAGTGCGCTGATTTCCTTTTCCTACCAATTAGGCTAAAAAATTCTCGAGATCAGACTATCAAAAGTGGAACCCTGCATCACTCAAAAAACAAGGGCGCAAATGCCGAAATGCGACAATGGAGGCAATCAAAATTCAGTTAAATCAAAAATTTAATATTTATGAAAAAAATAGTTTTGCTAGTCGTTTTTGGAACTTTAGCAATAAGTTCTTTTGCTCAGACACGAATTCCTTTAAAATTATACTGGAGTGCCCCAAGAGGAGATAACTTCAGCACGGCTACCGACCAAGGCATTTGTGATGCGCTCGCTGCGGGCTATACCGCCGCTCGGATTGATTGTTATATTTTGAAAGATAATCTGACTGGCACAAGACCCTTGAAAACCCTGTGGCACGCACAAAGAGCTGATAACATCACAGCATCTACAGAGCAAGCCATTGATGATGCCGAAAGTGTCAATTATGTACACCTTCGTACAGAGGGATACGTCTATACTACGCAAGTTGCAGGGACAGTACCTCTAAAGCTATACTGGAGCGAGGAACGGCAAGACAATTTTATTACTGCCTTGCCTATCAATGACCAAACTATGGCAAACGAAGGCTATAGATTTGTCAGAATTGAAGGCTATGTATTTCCAGCCCAATAATCCTTATCAAAGCTTCATAAGTGCCTGAGCATAATTAGTTTATACAAATCTTATAAGGTTTTTAAAACCTTATAAGATTTAACTGACTGATTATCAATAATTTACATATAAAATAAATAATATAAACTAAGGAATAGATACAAAATAAAATAAACTTTTTAAAAACATAATCAATTGAAAATCAGGAATTTATATAATTCCTAATTATTAATTCCCAATTCCTAAATATGCACAGGCACTTCATCGCTTATGATTTGAAAATAAACCTAAGTCTCAACAAATGAAAAACTTATTATTTTACTTTATATTCATCCTCATTTTTCTAACGGTGCAAAATACTTCGGCTCAAACGCCAAGCCCTGAATTGTCAGGCACTTGGCACGGCGCACCCAATTCGCCTTCAGAAAGAAGGGTGCAAAAAATAACCTTCAATGGTAATCAACTTGCCTACGAAATAGATGAAGGGGCTTCATTTCCTTATAAAAACGAGATGCAAATTGTCAAAATCATTCCTCAAACCAAAAAATCGTATGGAGTAATTTTTGTGAAATTTAAAGAGAACGAATATGATGAGCAAGGGACTTTTACTTGTTTTTTGTATCGCAATAAAAGTGAAAATCAAGTAGAATTGACTAATTTTTTTCCGGGGCTAATATATGCAATGAAGAGAGAAACAATCGCCGAGTTGGAAGATGAAATTGAGAACCCCTCAAATGGTAAAAGTTTATTGGAAATTATTGCCGAAATGGGCTGGCAAACCTTTCTATCGCCTACGGATTATCAAAAAATGCTTGCCCTGCCTGATTTCCCTTTGAATGATAAAAATGCCTACCTCAAAGTCCGAAAAGCAATGATACAAGAAATTCAAAAATTGATGGCTCAATTTCCCCGAAAAGAAAACGAAATTGACTACGAATATACCAATCAAATAATGCAAAAACTCAACTTTTGCCAACTTATGGTAGCTCAGGGCTATAATTGCGGGGAAAAGAGTATGACCCAACTCAATAGCACAACTAATTTTTTATCTGAAAAAAATGACCCTGAATTTATCAAATTAGACAAAGATTTTAGAAAACTATTTGGCAATGAATAATTTGCATCATTCATCATTTGGCAATTCTATGCTCTCTACCGAGGAAAAGGAATTATTAAAAATCCAACAAAATAATTACCTTTATTTACTTATAAGTTGTTTGGTCTTGACTGTTTTTTTTGGTTATCAGTTTTATGCAATTTATACTCAGCAAGAAAAAAATGAAATGAAGCTCACCATACTCTTTTGTGGCGCAGTGTGGATAGGTGTGATGTCTTATTTTGGAAAAATCTATTTCAATTTTACTCAAGATTTAAAACAAAACCAAAAAATAAGCATTGAAGGCAAGATTGAGAAAATCAGTTGGACGATTGGCGAAGGGGGTGGCAATACTTCTATCTTGATGGCAGGCAAAAAGTACCATATTCCCAAAGAAGGCTCTATCAATTATAGCGATTTATACGACTTTATTCAAGTCGGCGATAAAGCCATTTTACATCTCGCACCCAAAAGCAAATTTCTATTAGGTATCAAAAGAATTGATGAAAATTATGCCGATGAAGAATCTACTCTGGAAAATGAATGACTTAATACCAAAAATCTATAGTTTTTTTATAATCTCAAACATTTGGATTTTATGGTGTTTTGTTAGTTTGCCAGGATTTGCCCAAAATATCCCTGCCAAACCCGAACTGGCACGCTATGCCAATGACTATGCGGGTCTGTTGAGTGCCTCAGACCTTAATTTGTTGGAAAACAAACTCAAGGGATATTATGATAGTACTTCCACACAAATCGTAGTGGTGGTAGTCAATGACTTGGGTGGAAGCAAATTGGAAGATTATTCGCATCAATTGGCAGAAACTTGGGGCATAGGGCAAAAAGGCAAAGATAATGGGCTTTTGATTTTGGTAGCCCAAACCGAACGGCAAATGCGTATAGAAGTAGGCTATGGCTTGGAAGGGCTGATTCCTGATGCTACCGCCAATCATATCATTCAATACATCTTACAACCAAAATTCAAAGAAGGGCAATATTTTCAAGGATTGGACGAAGCAAGCAACCAAATAATCGGTTATTTGAAAGGGGAATTTAAAAATACCGCCCAACCTGCCTTCTACAAAAAAGTAGATACCGAGGGTTTTTGGAAATTTACGGGGATGATATTTATATGCGGGATTATTTTTGCCACGGGTCTGATTGTGTTGATTATTTTTGAGATAATATCCAGCCTATTGCCCAAAAAACATTTTATTTTCAAAAAACGAAGCAAACTCATTGCCCATATCTTGGTTTTTATGGCGGCTCACCTAGCGGTGATGGTAATTTTTGATTATTTTAATTATATATTGATTATCTTTCTAGGAGATATGATTGCCGGTTGCCTCACGTACTTAATCTTTGAGACTGATAATAGCTCTAGTAAATCTTATTCCAGCCGTTCTCGCAGTTCTTCGTGGAGTAGTTCTTATTCCGATAGCTCTTACAGCGATTCTTCTTCATCGTATTCGGATAGTTCTTACAGCGATTCTTCTTCGTCTTATTCCGATAGTAGCTATGGCGGCGGAAGTTTTGGCGGTGGCGGGGCAAGTGGCAGTTGGTAAAAGATAGGTTATAGCCCTAAAAAACGGTTCATCTAAAGTATCTTGGCAATGAATCGTGAATAATGCAAGGAATGAATAGTGAATATTGTAAAATGAATAATTTTGTAATTGCCTGAAAATCCACCAGAGGCGCACACGTCAATATATTACCAAAAAAATATTGTCCGCATTATTTTGTGCTTGTTGCTTAGTAATGAGTTAATTATAAGATGTGCTGATGTGCTAATGTGCTAATGTAATACATTGATTATCAATTAATTCATAAATTCAATTGTTTACTTTATTCAATTGTTTACTTTATTTTGTGCTTGCTGCTTATCAACAAGTAGGTCTATGAATTAAACCCGAGCATCAGCAGTTCAAACCTGTCAGGTTTTATAAGCCTGACAGGTTTCACAGAATTACGACATTTTTTATTTGCCATCTTCTTCAAACATATCCTCATCATTATCTTCTTCGGGAGCAGGTTTCCCTTTGCCCTTGCCCTTGCCTTTTCCTTTGCCTTTATTTTTCATTTTATCGGCGGCGCGAGCTTTGGCTTCGGCTTTCATTTGGTTGTATTTGGTGAGTTGGTCGGGGGTGAGTACCGCCGTGATTTTGCTATCGCGCTCTTGTTCGGCGGCTCGGCGTTCTTGTACCAATGCCGGACGGTCGCCTTTGCCGGGTTGGTTTTTGGCACGAATGGCATCGTGTGTTTGGGCAGTTGCCAAATTGATGTCATAAATTTGCTTTTTTTGGTCTTCGGACAGTCCGAGCTTTTGGGTCAGTTTATCGGTACGTTTTTGCGCTCTTTCGGTGGCAGGTTTGGGGTTTTTGCCTTGTCCTATGCCTTTACCGTTTCCTTGCGCATAGCTGGTACCAATCATCCAAACAAGGGCGAGGAATAAAACTAAAACAAATTTTGTTTTCATAATTTTTTAATTGATTTAAAATAAAACCATTGTTAAGACATCGGAAATTTACTAAGGTTTAATGATTTTTGATTATTTTTTTAAAAAATTTTATTCTCAACTTATTTCAATAGTTCGTGGGGTTTCTGGTTCGGAGTTTCTAAGCCAGAGATTTGATTCATCTTTAAATATTTAATTTTTTGTACCTTCTCGTTATATTTCAAACAATAGTTCGGACAGTTTCTAATTTCTAAGCCCCCTGCCTCCGGAGGGGGTTCTTTTCCGAGTTATTTACTAAGTATCTGATAATCTGCTTTTACATAAAATATTTGAAGTAGTATAACTATTTGATTATCAATTACTTACAAAAAAACCGTCCGTAGTGTTGTCAAAATATTCGCGTTAAAATCAAACTATCCAAGTTAAAATTTACACGTTCCTCATTGCTAAATCCCACCCTTTTGCAAATATTTTTTTCGTGGCTGGTTTTGGATTCACTGCCTAAAATCAGCTTTTTTGAACTTAATTTCCATAAATTTGGTAATTTAACTAAATTTGTAAGAAATTAGGAAAGCCCGCAAAAACACTGATATAAGCCTGTGATAATCAAGAATTTAGATTCAATATTTTTTTGTAAAGATGTTTTTGAAAAAAATAAAAATTTCAAGCTCATCACCGCAAAGCCTTATCAATGCTAACTAATTGACCGTGCCTTGCCTCTGGCGGATAATCAGCCATTAATATACCCCCTAAGCTCATAAGATTATGCTTTATTACAAAAAATATGAACTTTCGCCCGACAAAGAATGGGTAGTGTTTGTTCACGGTGCCGGTGGAAGCTCCTCTATTTGGTTCAAACAAATTCGGGCTTTCAAAGAACAATTCAATATCTTGTTGCTCGACTTGCGAGGGCACGGTAAATCGAAGCATTTTTTTCAACAATACCTGCAAAACAAATACACTTTCAAAGATGTAACCAAAGACATTATAGAGGTATTGGACCACAATCAAATCGCCAAAGCGCATTTTGTGGGCATTTCTTTGGCAAGTATCATCATTCGAACTTTGGCAGAGCTGCAACCTGAGCGTATCCAATCTATGACTTTGGGCGGGGCAATCATTCGCCTCAATGTGCGCTCCAAAATTTTGATGTGGTTTGGCAATCAATTCAAGCGATTTGTGCCTTATATGTGGATTTATAGCTTTTTTGCTTGGGTGATTATGCCCCGCGCGCGCCACCGCCAGTCGCGCCTGATGTTTATCAACGAAGCCAAACGCTTGTATCAAAAAGAGTTTTTGCGCTGGTATCAGCTCACGAGTGAGGTCAATCCCCTGCTCAAGTATTTTACCGAAAAAGACGTAGCCATACCTACTTTGTATATTATGGGCGAAGAAGATTATATGTTTTTGCCCCAAGTCAAGCATATTGTGAAGCAACACAAATTTTCATTTCTTGAGATTCTCCAAAACTGCGGACACGTTGTAAATATCGACCAGCCCGACTGGTTCAATCAACTGGCAATCGACTTTATTCACAATCCAAAGCGTTATCAAAATAATCCGGCTTAAATGTATAACTTATTG
>JALONJ010000256.1 GCA_025455045.1 Microscillaceae bacterium
ATTAAAATAATACAATTTTATTTTTGAAATAATTGATTTTTTGTCAAAAAGAGTGCATTTTTGTATCATAATTAGCTCATTATCAAATAGTTACTAAAACATTCACGTTAAATTAAATCAATCACCTACTCATACCGCAAGCTCTCCACCGGATTGCGAAGTGCTGCTCTAATGGCTCTCAGGCTTACAGTGAGCAAAGTAATCACAATGGCTATCATTGCCGCCGTAACAAATACTAGCCCGCCCAACTCCATTCGATAGGCAAAATCGGTGAGCCATTGTTGCGCAAAATAATAGGCTATCGGACTGGCAATTACAATAGAAATAAACACCAAGCGCAAAAAGTCAAACGATAACAAAGCTGTAATTTGCGCGACTGTTGCGCCCAACACCTTGCGAATCCCGATTTCTTTGGTGCGAGTTTCTACGGCATAAGTTACCAAGCCAAACAAACCAATGCACGAAATAAAAATAGCCACCGCCGTAGCAATACTCAAAAGGTGGGCAATTTTTTGCTCCTTATCATAAAACTTGGCAATTTTATCATCTAAAATTTCATATTCAAATCTTTCGTTGGGGTAGAGGGCTTGCCATTCTTTTTCAACTTTTTTTACAATTGCCTGAAAATCAGTGATTTGTCTATTTTGCATATATAATTTTAAATTGATTTCGGAGCTGTATTTGTTTTCGCAACCAATAAAAGTAGGTTGAATGGCTTGGTGCAAAGGTTGAAGGTTGAAATCGGTAAATACCCCCACAATCGGCAGTTTCTGCGTCCCTTCCAAGCCCATCCAAAGGTCTTTGCCCAGAGCGTCTTCGGGGCGTTTGAAGCCCAATATTTTGCAATACGTTTCATTGATGAGCAGTTCGCGCAGGGTATCGCTGTTTTTGATATTTCTACCGGCTAATAACTTGATTTCATAAAGTTTTAAATAGTTTTCATCTGCCGACTTGCGATGCACATCGGTTTCAATCGTTTTTTTGCCCGATTCTTTGTAATGTATCAAAGTAGTAGAATGACCTGTTTCGGCGGGTGTAGATTGGCTCAGGCTGACCAATTTGATTTCAGGGATTTGTTTGAGTTTATCCAGCAATATGAGTTTGGTATTCGATTCATCGTACCAAGGCACGCTAAAACTCACTACAGCATCTTTGGCAAAGCCCATATCACGATTGAGCATATATTGAATTTGCCAACTCACTACTATAGTGCCAATGATGAATACTTGCGCAAAGGCAAATTGAAATATAATCAATGCTTGACGCAAACCGGACTTGCGGCTGCCTCGCCCCGAGGTTTGATTTTTGAGCGAAGCCACCGGCAACAAAGACGATAAAACCCAAGCCGGATAAAAGCCTGATAATAAAGTGGTGGTGAGAATGATGCCGGCTAAAAAAACCAATACCTTTGGCGAAAAAAGTTGCGTGCGCACCTCTTCAACCACAAAATCTGAAAACAACCAAAGCATTGGCTCGGCAACAACTAACGAAAGCCCGGTCGCCAACACCGCCAAAATAAAGGCTTCGGTCAAAAATTGCCTAATCAAATTCCATCTGCTACTACCCAACACTTTGCGCACTCCTATTTCTTTGGCGCGTTGTGCCGACTGTGCCGTAGCCAAATTGATGAAGTTGATAGCGGCAATAAGCAGTAGAAATCCGGCAATACCCACCAAGCCATACAAAGTCGGCAAATGGGCTACCTTGATGTTGTTGCCCCCATAATCACGGTTAAAATGCACATCGCTCAAGGCTTGCAATGCAAAGTTGCGTTCAAAGCCGGTGCTTTGTTCTTTTTGATATTTTCGAATCAGTTGCGGAAATTTTTTTTCAATATTTGCCGCCTGAGTGCCTCGGCTCAGTTTGACCAACAACTGAGAGCTTGAGTTGGTGCTTGTCCAGTTGTCAATTCCTAGATTTTTGCCCCAGTTGGTTTTGGTCAGCGTGGCAAAAGAAATAAATTCATTGAATTTAAAATCGCTGTTGTATTGCCAATCGGCAACTATTCCGTTTACTTTTACGGTTACGGTATCGCTAAAATTCATATAGGTAAGCGTGCGCCCTAGTAACTTGTCGAGGGGTATATTGCCAAAATATTTTTGGGCTTTTGAGACCGTCAAAACCAATTGAAAAGGCTCACGCAGAGCAGTTTGCGGATTACCCACCAACCATTGCTGTTTAAAAATCTTGAAAAAATCAGCATCGGCAACCACGGCATCGCGGGGGTGGTCTTTGTCTGCCAAGCCCGCCAAATAATCGAAATCTTGGCGGCGATTTTTATAATTATGAATCCAAATATGCTTAAAATAAACCAAATGAAAAGGCGACACTGCATCTAATCCGGCTACGTCCGACTTTACTGCCGCCGCCAAACCACCCGAAACGCCGGAGTTTTTATGTTCTTTGCCCGCAATCTTGATGTTGGATACTACTCGGTAAATACGGTCTTTGTCCGCCTGAAAAGTATCAAAACTCAATTCATAGCTTACCAACAAGTAGATAATCAAACAAGCATTGATGCCGATTGCCAAACCAACTATGTTGATAGCCGTAAAATTCTTGTTGCGCCATAGGTTGCGAAAAGCAATTTTGAGATAATTTTTGAGCATAAGATTATATGGTAAAATGGAGGTATGGCAAAATGATGAAAAACAACTCAACCTGATGCCCTACATAGTATAATCTAACACAAAACTCATTCCTTTGATTTAAGCAATTGATAATCAGATACTTATGATTTTTTATCTACAAACAAAGTGTTCGGTTTTGATACAATGGCGGACGTTTAGGAAATTGGACAAATAGCTCATTGTGTTCTGCCTTTGGCAGACGAGTTTCGTCAAAGGCGAATTATTAATTAATTTTAAAACCACTACTTTATTTTTTGTAAAAAATTAATGACTATCTATCAATAATTACTTACCTTCGACAAATCAATCAATGATTCTTGATAAATGGGCTATCTATTCCTCCATATTTATTGCAAGTTTGGGCTATTGCTCATTATTTGGAGCATTTTGGCGCAAGGTGGGCAAGCGCAAACTCCCAAAATTGAGCCGGAACAGAAAGTCGTCAATCCACACCCACAGCCCAAGCGGGTGCATTTTGACCGGCTAGGGTTAGCTAACCAAGCAATGATTGGCAATCACAAAGCCCCAATTTTACAAGATAAATACGGCTATATTTGGTTTAGCAGTGGCAATGAGATTTTGCGTTATGATGGATATAACTTGGAAAAAATCAATCCCAATGCCAACAAGCCCATTAACCAGATAGAAGCCATTGGTGAGTATTTGTGGGTCACCTCGCAAGGTTGTTTGGTGGCTATCCATTTGCAAACGCTTGCCTTGCAAGTCTATAAGCATCTGATTTCGCAAGAATGTCCAGCGATTTTGGGCGAAAAATCCCCTACAGAGTTGTGGGTCGGCATCAATAAATCGGGTATTTATCGATTTGATATTCCGAGCGGTAAGTTTTATAAGTTCCCCCCTGCCCAATCGCGCAATGCCCTTACCGGCAAAGCCGAGCTAGACCCTGCACAGTTTTTATTTTTGAATGTGAAGCCGATGCCCAACTACCACCAAACTTGGTATTTGGGAGCTAGTGGTGTATCTATCAATTTTGAAAGTCCGGTCAATACCCAGTATTTGTTTTGTTTTGATACGCGGCGTGGCGAGTGGACTCACTACCCGCCAATTATTCCAAACACTAATACGTACACTGATATGTATCGAGACCCCGATGGCGAACACCTCTGGCTCACAGCTTGGAATACGGGGTTACATCGCTTGCATATCCGAAGCGGGAAGTATGTTTCATATATACATAATAACCAGCTTTTAAGCTCAATAAAAAATCCTTATTTTGGCTGGGTATTTCTGCGAATTTTACCCTGGCGCAAAAATGAGCTTCTGCTGTTGGGGCAAACCGGCATTTATATATTGAATTATCAAACCCTGCAAGCCTACCAACTGCCCCATATTGCTGATGACCCCCACTCGCCCGAAGAGGGCATTTATGTCTATTGGAGTGGTCTGCGCGATAGGAATGGCATTATTTGGCTGGGCGGCACCAAAAGTGTTCTCAAAATAGACCCTCTGCACCAGCAATTTCCCGCCCAAGTACTGCCCGACCGCCATGATATCAATGAAATTAGCTGTGGTTATCACTACGACAAACCCAAGCAAGTAATCAAACTGGTCGTAGGCGTTGCGGGTAATAATTCGTTGGTGCGGGTTTTTGACCTTGCTCAACAGGCTTTTGTCCAAGAAGTTCCTTTTAGCCTTCCCCGAAATAAACCCGCCGCGGCTTTTGTTGCCTATACCTTTGCCACTGCCGATAACCAATACTGGCTTTGGGATAGGTATGATGGTTTTTTTCGCTGGGACTGGAATACCTATGAAGCCCGCCCGATGAAACTCAAAGATGAAAAACAAAAACCCGTCGAGGAACTATTTTTTAAAGAACTGCGAGAAGTAGTAGCCACCGAAGCCAACGGTGATTTTTGGCTGGCAACTAACCGTGGCTTGGGCTTTTACCAAGCTCAAACCCAAACCCTCAAACTATACCAAGTCGGTTCTAAGCAACCAAACTCGCTCCGTAGCAATGGCTTGGAGAGTGTATTTCGAGATAGTCGTGGGTATATTTGGGTCATTCATAGCAATCCGGGCGATGTTGGCATCAGTCGTTTTCACCCGCCCAGCCAACAGTGGCGGCACTTTGGCTATGAAGAAAACAATCCGCACTCGCTCAATACCAACGGAACTTTTGGCATTAATGAAGATGCGCAAGGGCGAGTCTGGATTGCTACCGGTTCCGGCTTATGCTACTATCATCCCCAAACCGATAAAATCCATCGCATACCTAACTTTAGTTCTGAATGTCGCCGCCCCCTCATCGATAGTGCAGGCAATGTGTGGCTCAAAGTCCCGGGCAATCATGGCATAGGCAGATTAGATGCCAAAACCCAAAAACTGGTTTTTTTTGGGCGCGAAAACGGCTTTCAGTATTATTATTTTGGTACGCAACTTTTTCAACTCAGTGCCAATGAGTTTTTTTTTAGCAATGGAATTTATTTTGATGCCCGCCGGATTTATCTCAACCCACAGGCTCCCGCGCCAAGGATTAGCTCCTTTAAGATTTTTGAAAAAGAAGCCCCGTGGTCAAAAAAAATTAATTTTATGCCCGAAGTAAGGCTCAACTACGACCAAAACTTTCTGGCGATTGAATTTACGGCGATGGTCTTTACCGAACCCGAAAAAAATGAATATGCTTATCGCTTGATAGGCTATGACCGCGACTGGGTGTATAGCGGTACACGCCGGACTGCCTACTACACCGGCTTAAAGGGCGGGGAGTATGTGCTGGAATACAAAGCCGCCAACAACCACGGATTTTGGGGCAAAGTAAAAAAACTCAAAATCGTGGTCATTCCGCCCTTTTGGGAAACCTATTGGTTTCGCGGTTTGTTGATTTTGATTTTTTTGGGCTTGGTCTATGGCGTGTATCGGTTTCGGGTGGGGCAAATTCGCCGCGAAGCCAATTTTCGGCGGCGGCTTGCCGAAACCGAAATGGCGGCTTTGCGCGCCCAAATGAATCCGCATTTTATTTTCAATTGCTTGAGTTCCATTCATCACTTTACTTTGATTAATGACGGCAAATCAGCTTCCAAATACTTAACAAAGTTTGCGCGATTGATTCGTTTGGTCTTGGAAAACTCGCGCGAACCCAAGCTCACGCTCGCGCGGGAGTTGCACACTTTACAAATCTATATTGAGATGGAGCTTTTGCGATTTAGCAATCGTTTTGAATACCAATTGCAAATAGCCCAAAATATAGAGCCGGAAACATTGTATATCCCGCCACTTTTGCTCCAGCCCTATGTTGAGAACGCCATTTGGCATGGCTTGATGCAGAAAAAAAAGGCAGGTAATTTGATGATTTTTGTTTCGTTGGCGCACAACAATCTTTTGCATATCGAGATTGAAGATGACGGCATCGGGCGCGCCCAAGCCCAAGCCCTCAAAAGTAAATCCGCTTTGCAAGAAAAATCATTTGGAATGCGGATTACCGCCAATCGAATTGAGGTTATCAATGAATTGTTTAATCTTGAAACCAAGGTCAGTATTATCGACTTGCGAGATGAAAATGGCGACCCAAGCGGAACTAAAGTAGTGTTGGAGATTCCGGTCTAATGAGGAATTGAGAATTGCATCAATACAATAGTTGCTAATTTCGAGTTCCTAGTTTAGAGCTTCTGGTTGGGGCTAAGTAATTGAAAACCAAGCAATTAACCGAAGTCCTAACAGTGTTATAAATACTTGATAATCAATTACTTATCAAAAAAACTTACATCAAAATAGCATTAATAACAATTTCAAAATTCAGCGTTTTGAACTTCGGCAAATCTAGAGCTTTGCCGAAGTTGAACAACGAAAAGTCGGTCTATATTCCCTTGATTGATAATAATTCTCAATACGTGTAAAGGAAGATTGTAAGGCGGGCTGGCTAGAGCTTTACCGAAGTTGAACAACGAAAAGTCAGTCTATATACAATTGATTGATAAACAAGTTTTTAGCCTTGAACGATGGTACACAGTCCAAACAGCGTCTAAGCTAAACAATTCATTTGAAGACATCGAGAACCATAAAAATTTACTAATGCAAAAATTATTTTTTCCAACAGATATTTTCTAAATTTCGCAAAGAAGAACCTAGTCAAAATTTTTAATTTTTTTAAGATTTATAAACTGTTGATAATCAATTGATTAATCAATACTTCTATTCGTTCAGACCTTACCCATTAATTTCCGGCGATATTAAATGAATATCTTTTAACAAAATGCAATTCTACAAATGAGAACAATTTTGATTGATGATGAAATACCTTGTATGGCTTCACTACAAATTCAACTGATGGAGAACTGCCCCGAACTTACTATTATTGGGGTTTATAATGAGGCTTCTACCGCCCTGAGAGCTATCCAAACCCTTAAGCCTGATTTGGTATTTTTGGATATTGAGATGCCCGAAATGAATGCTTTTCAACTATTGGATTTGCTCAAAAATGCCGGATTTATGGTCATATTTACCACTGCTTATAACCAATTTGCTGTCAAGGCTTTCCGATATTCAGCAATTGATTATCTGCTCAAGCCCATTGATGATGATGAACTTATCTCGGCGGTTGCCAAAGCCAAGCAACAAAAAACGCAAGAAATGCAATGGGAAATATTGGAAAGTCACTGGCATCATCCCCACAAAACTCCAGATAAAATTGCCCTTTCATTTCAAGATGGTTATATATTTGTCAATCCGCAAGAAATTATCTATTGCGAAGCCGATAGCAATTATACGAAGTGCCACCTTCAAAATGGGCAGACTACGCTCTCGTCCAAAACCTTAAAAGAAGTAGAAGATTTGTTGCATAATTTAGGCTTTTTTCGAATTCACAAGCAATATTTAATCAATGTAAATCAAGTCAAAAAATTCAATAAAGTTGGCTCGTATGTGGTGATGAACAATGGCATTGACCTGACCATTGCGCGCAATCGCAAAGACGACTTTCAAAACTACATTCTCAAAATATGAAATCCGCGCCTCAAAAATAAAGTACTTGGGCTGAAAAATCCTGGTATTCCCTAGCGCGGGGGTTGCAAACCTCTGGCTAGGGAAAAATTATTTTTGAATGGGCGGTTTTCCGTTCATCAATCCTTTTTTACCATTCCCTCAAGGATTTGACCTTTCAACGGCACTTCAACTAACGAATCTAGGCTTTCATTTAACTTAGTTGCACTAAAATTATTGATCCCTTAGCCGGACAATAATTTTTTCTCATTTGTTAATGTTGCGCTCCACCAAGGGCTAGTCAGAATAGAGGGGTAAAAATAAGCTAAAATTTACCTCTCCATTCTTTATTTCGCTTGGCTAACTCTAAACTAACTATCTATTAAAATTTAATAAGAAATAGTTAAAATACTGATTATCAGTTAGTTATATAAATTTATATTTTTCAAATTTTCTAATTATTTATTTTTAAATTTTAATTTTATGAGAAAAAGAATTATGTTTTTTGTATTTATCTTATTTGGGAGCTTAGCTTTAAAAGCTCAATCAGATAGATTGTTGTCAGGACAAGAATTCAAATTTGACGTAGACGAACAAGCGCAATTGATTTCTAAAAATGGGCAATATTTGTTATTTGCAACTGTTAATGGTCAATTAAGTGTAGCAAGAAAATATGGAGGCAAATGGGTAAATATTTGGAATGTAAGAGGTACTGGTGAAGGACCTGTGAAAGGTATTTTTATGCAAAAAGACGGGAATTTTGTAATTTATGATTATAACGGGCCTATTTGGAGTAGTGGTACACACGGCAATCCCGGAGCTTGGTGTGTTATACAAGATGACGGGAATTTTGTAATCTATAATGCTAATAGAAAGGCTATTTGGGCAACTGGAACTAATAAATAGTATTGGAGGCACTGATAATATGACAAAATGCTTTCGCTTATTGGTATTATAAGAGGGCAAATATCCCTTTTTTATAGCCAACAAACCTACTCTAACCCCGAACAATGGTGTAAACGGCAATGAAATACCAACAACGGCAGAAAACCACCCATTGCTTAACCCACAAACTATTAACGCCTTTAAAAGCCCGATTATCAGCCAGAGACAGATACGCTCAATGAATTAGCCAATAATTATTTCAAATCTTAAATCATTCTGTTTATGAAAAAATTTCCTTTCAATTTTGTATTTCAAGTCCTGGTTTTTCAGCTTATTAGTCGTTTTTTCGGCTTGTAAGCAAGATGATGCCGATTTCGCCCAAAATTATGTTATCACGTTTGGCGCGCAATCGCTCCCTACGCGCATTGACATAGATACTGACCTGAAATGGTACTTCGTGTATGCGGATTGTAAATAAACT
>JALONJ010000257.1 GCA_025455045.1 Microscillaceae bacterium
TCATTTTGCTTGGTAATGTTCAGAATCACTGAAAAGCGAGAGCTTTTCAGAATTCAATGGAATTCCCAAAGGCAATTCCTGAAAAGTGGTGAAGAACCAAAAATCATAAAAAACTGATAATCAAGCACTTACATATTCAAAGGAATTTCAAAAACAAACTTTACGCCTTTGCCCGGCTCGCTTTCGGCAGTGAGTTTACCGCCTAGTTTTTGGACTGCTAAGTTATACACAATGTTCATTCCCAAGCCGGTACCGCCGCCATCGCGGTTGGTTGTAAAAAACGGCTCATAGATTTGGTTCAATACCTCTTTGGTCATTCCATTGCCATTTTCGGTATAAGTCAGCACGAGGTTTTTGTTGCGGGTGCGGGTTTGAACCACAATTTGCCCACTATCGCGCCCTTTAAAACCGTGAATGAGTGAGTTCATCACCAAATTGGTCAAAATTTGCGAAAATGCGCCGGCATAGCCGTTGATTTCAATGGTTTCGGCATCTAAAACAATCTCATACGGTTTGTTTTTAAATTCGGGTTTGAGTGCCAAAATCGTTTCTTCAAGATAGGTTTTGAGTTCAAACACGCGCTTGGTTTCGCTGGATTGTTCAACGGCTACTCGTTTGAAGCCCTGCACCAAGTCGGCGGCGCGGGTCAGGTTATTCATCAAAATTTTCATTCCTTCTTCGGCAGTTCCCAAATAATCCGCCAAATCCTTGCGTTTCATCTGCCCGGAAGTAAATACTTCGGCAAATTCTTTGGTTTTGCTATCCAAGCGCGAAGCGGCGGTTACACATATCCCCACCGGCGTATTGATTTCGTGGGCAACTCCGGCAACCAAATTGCCCAAAGCCGCCATTTTTTCGGCCTCGACCAGTTGCTCTTGGGCGGCATTCAAAATTTCGTAAGTTTTGGCATTGTCAATGGCGATGGTCGCATAAGAAGCCAGCGTCTTGAGCATATCCAAGTGCTGAAGGGTGTAGGCATCTTCGTCCGATGAATACACGCCCACCGCCCCAATTGCCTGATTATCACTGAGTAACGGGCAAAAAATCATCGAGTTAAATTGCGGATTGACATAGCGCTCCGAGAGTTTGTATTTGGGCAGGTCTTCGCGGTCGTTTACCCATATAGTCCGCGCATTTTTGATACACCACACAATCGGGTTGGCTTCATCTTCCATCGGAATACCCGAAAGCGGTTTTTCATCTTTAAACTCGCGGTTAAATTTCAAATCAATCAAATTATTTTCCAAATGATATTCCGCCAATACAAAACCTTCGCCGGGCATTAGCTGGGTGGTGTAGAGATAAAAAGTATTGAGAATCTCCTGAAAATTCAATGATGAGGTAATCGTTTGCCCAATTCGACTCAAAATAGTAATGGTTTCATAAGATTTTTGCAATTTTCCGGCTTTTTCGGCAAGCTCGTGGGCTTGGTTTTCCAAAGTATCGCGCTGGGTCAAAATTTCTTCTTGTTGTTGTTTGAGTTCTTCGTTTTTTTCGCCCATTTCGGCATTGCGCATTTCAATTTCGGTTTGTTGCAAAAGAATTTCTCGATTTTGTCGTTCAATTTCTTTGTTTTGGGCTTCTACTTTGCGAAAAGCAGCTTGAATCTCAACATTTTGTTTTTCGATTTCCGATTTTTTTTGTTCTATTTCATTATTTTTTTCAACCAAAGCCGTTTTTTGTTTCTCTAGCAAGGCATTGGCTTGGCGCACTTGCCAAAATTGCCTAACCAATAACAAAGTAAAACCCGCCAAAATCAACAAGGCAAACACGCCAATGGTAATGCTTACTCTTTGGGCATCGAGCTGGGCATCGAGCGAGCGTTTGATGATATTGGCTTTGCTAAATTGAATATCATTGCTGTTGATGGATTTGTTCGAAAAATCAAGGGCTTTTTGTTCGTCATTTTTTTCAAAATATACTTCGGCGGCAAAACCGGCGATTTCGGCGGCTTCGCGGCTTTTGCCGTTTTTTTCGTACAAATCATAAGATTTGGTGTAATACTTGGCGGCTGAATCCAAATAATCTTTTTTGGAATAAGAAATATCATAATAAAATTTGGCAAAGGCAGCATAAGTTTGGGCGGTTGTTTCTTTGTTTTTGCGTTTTTTGTAAATACTCAGGGCTTGTTCAAAATCTTTGACTGAGGAGTCAAACTTGAGCGGGTCGTATTGGTATTGCACAATGCCGCGATTGATATAAGCCTGCGCCAATTCCTCTTGCAAATTGAGATTTTTTGCCAAACTGACGGCTTGATTGGCAAAGTCGAGCGACAATAGCTTGCTGGTGCTAAGGTAAGCCTCCGACAGCCGATTATAAACTTTGACCAAGCCGCGAGTGTCTTTTTTTTCTTCCAATACAAATTTGACCCGCTTGAGGCTATCAATTTGAGTACATTGCCCCCAAACTTGAGCCACCAGCCCCATATTGATAAAAATAAGCATTACAATTAATCGCATATTTTTTGATTTATTTTGAATGAATAACAATTTTGTAAATTTTTTCCTAGGATTGGCTTCGTAAACTCAATCCTAGGAAAAATTTTAAAATAAATTAACCCGAAGTATTGATTTATGAATTTATAACTACCTGATTATCAATAAATTAACTCAAAATCATAAACTAACAAATCAGCTTAAATTTCTAATCATTGATGATTTTATGCCAAACCCAACAAATTCTTAACCATTCTGTATGTGCTTGTAAGTTTAATCATTTTTTTCAACAAAATAATTGTTTTACAATCCTTTAAAAAAAGATTGAAAATGGATTTTAAGGAAAAAAAAGTCGGTTTTTTTTACTTTGCACAATATTTGAACAGTAAATTAAAATTGATTGACCATAGCCCATTATTATCGTATGAAATTGACCAATTATTCTATCAAACAAAAAACTAATTTTATCTTCGGAGTGGTTTTTCTCGGAATTTTTATTGGGGGAGGATTGGTGCTATGGTTTACTTACCAACAGCGTGATTATGAGCTGATTATCAACATTGCGGGGCGCAATCGGATGCTTTCGCAACGAATGGGTGGTATGCTGGCATTGGTCGCCGACCCCAATCTCAAAATAGCCCACCAAGCCCGCAATGAGTTCGATAAAGCCCTCAAATGGCACATCGAATCTTTGGAAGTTCTCAAAAAAGGCGGGCGCGCGCCCGGATTTCAAGTCCATCAGTTGATTTCGCCGGCTCCGGCAAATCTCAAAACCCTTATTCAAACTGTAGAATTGGAACAAGCTGAGTATCAGCGACTTTGGCAAACTTTGACCGCCAACTTATCCGATAAGCAAACTCAATCTGCCGTTTTTCAAAGCACCTATCAAAGCCTGCAAAATTTGTATTTTAAAGGCAATTTATTGCAAAAAGACATCAATTTGGTCAATGCTTATTCACAATATACGGACAAAAACTACCACTTACTTGTAAGTATTCTGGTCGTGGCGGTGGTGGTATGCTTGGTGATGGTGATTGTGGCTTTTTTCTTTTTTCAACAAATATTGGTGCTTCCACTTACCCATATTGCGCAATCTGCCGATATGATGGCACACGGTTATTTGCAAGTCAAAACCAATCACATTGGGGGCGATGAATTGGGCAAAATTGGCAAATCAATCAATATCTTGGCGGATAATTTGAGCAAGTCCACCCAATTTATCAAGCGAATTGGGGAAGGCGATTTTGAAGCCAAACTCAACCTGCACGGGTTTGACGAAAACAAAGACGGTTTGGCGAATGCTTTGCTTGAAATGCGTAATCGGCTCAGAATCATAGCTTTGCAAGAAGATAAGCGCAATTGGGCAAATCAGGGCTTGGCTTTGTTTAGCGATATTTTGCGCGACAATAGCCAAGATTTGACCGGCTTGTGTCAGCACATCATTACTCAATTGGTCAAGTACTTGCAAGCTCAGCAAGGCGGTATTTTTTTATTGCAAAGTGCGGATAATCAGACTTCTTATTTAGAATTGACGGCGGCTTATGCCTATGATGCTCCCAAAATTTCGCAACGCCAAATTCCTACCAACGAAGGCTTAATTGGGCAGACTTTTATGGGGCAAAAAACGCATTACATCAATCAAATCCCCGAAAACTATCTCCAAGTCGGTTCGGGTTTGGGTGGTTCAAGCCCGCGAGCCATTCTTTTGATGCCGATCAAACACAATGATTTTACCGAAGGCGTGATTGAAATTGCTTGTTTTCAAGACTTAGCTCCTTATCAAATTGAGTTTGCCGAAAAAATCACCGAAAATACGGCGGCTTTTATTCATAATTCAAGGATTCAATCGCAGATGCACAATTTGGTGGAGGAGTTAAAATTGCAAACTGAGCAGTTTTTTGTCCAAGAGACGGCTATGCGCCAGTATTTGGAAAATTTTCAACAACAAATAGAACAAAACGAAAAAACAATTGTCGATTTGAAAAATCAAATTTCACAACTCAATAAAATAGATATAAATAATTGACTGTGTCTGCCTCTGGCTGATAATCAGATAGTTATATTGTTTTCAATTCTTGATTTGTAATTCTAATTCCTAAAAAGCTGTTAATTTTTTCGTTTCTTAGTCCTTTGCCTTTAACTTGGTCACATTATTACAATACGGATAAGCTACGACAATGAAAAAAGCAATTTTAGGGTTATGGCTCATAACTCTAACCGCGTGTGGGAACGATGAAACTTCCGAAAGCCACCTGAGCGACTCGGCGCAATATGTCCGCCGATATATGCGCTGGCAAGAACGAATCAAAAATGCCGAAAAAGAAGCACAAACCAAACGCGATGCTCGGCTCAAAAAAGGCGACACGCTGGCGATTAGCCCCCAAAAACTCAAAAATTATTTGCCCAAACAAATTCTAGGCTTCCAACCCGAAGCTCAACTGATTGACAACCCCTCCAATTTGAGTGGCAAAGCCTACTCGAGTGTTGAGCAAGCCTACAGCAAAAATCAACAACACTTGCGCATTACTATCAGCGATTACAATGCCCAATCTTCACCTCTCAATGCGACGATGCTGGCAACTTGGCGCGAAGCGGTTTTTCAGGACAACCGCCGAGAGTACTCAGCCGGAGTATTGATTCAAAAAAACATCAAAGCTTGGGAGTATTTGCACAAAAGAAAAAAACGTGGCGAAATGACTTTGCTGGTCTCGGACCGCATCAATGTATCTATCATTGCTGATAATCTAACTGATACTCAACTACTTAGAAAAGTTGCCGAAAAATTGGATTTACAAAACCTGAGCAAAAAATAAGGACGAAAGCATTGAAGGGCTTAGGGATTGAGGGACTGAATTTGTTAGGGCATTTATTTTATCATTTTTGACCCGCCAAAAGTGAGCGATAAGTGTCGGGAGGTTGGAATAAATTTGATTCTTCATCACTTTCTAGAAAAATTGTAATGCAGGCTGTCTAGCCTGCCCGCGTAAATGCGTTTAGGTGCAGAATAAAGCTAGAATTTTCTGAAAGGTGGTAAAGAACCATAAATTTTTTGTAAATACTTGATTATCAATTAGTTACATACACACAAAAATTAATTTTCTCCATCACTAACAAACTCAGTGGGCTAAGTTATGGATTATCAATGCTTTGCTTCTTAGCATCTTGGTGAGAAAATATAATTGTATAGTAGTATTTTTGATTTTAATACTACTATACAAGCCCCAACTAAAAATCATAAATCATTGATTATCAATGACTTATAAAAAACTGTCAATTATTGATTTAAGAAACAAATTTAAAAATCTGCGGGCTTTGGGCAAAGTGCATTTGGCGAGTGATGGAAGATGCGTTTTTGATAGGTTTCAAATTCGGAATTTCCAGCTCAAAGCGAGTTCCCTCGCCCAATTTGGACTCAATATGAATTTTACCGGCGAGTTTTTCTACGTTTTGCTTGACCATATACAAGCCTAATCCTGAACCTTGTGTAGTCGTATTGGCACGATAAAACATTTCAAATACCCGATTTAGATGCTCTTCGGCAATCCCTACGCCATTGTCTTCAATACGCAGGTGCAAGGTTTGGGGGGTGTTTTGGACTTGGATATGCACATTTGCTTCAGGTTTATGCTTATCGCGGTATCGCAGACCATTGCCAATCAAATTGCTCAAAATGACTTCCAAAAGGTATTTGTCCGAATAAAATTCTTGATTGCCACCTCCGTCAAACTCAAAATTGATTTTTACATCGGTAAGCTCAGGGTCATATTGATAAGGATTGATTAGCTCTTGAATAAAAGTCGGTAAATCAATGACTTCTATTTGTGAAGCCCCTCTTGAGCTTTTGGAATGTGTAAGCACATCACGAATGAACTGGTCGAGTCTGTTGAGGCTTTTTTCCATCAATTGATGGTATTGTTGCATTTGGCTCAGGTCTTTTTCTTCTTTGGCAAGATTGACCAACCCCAAAGTAGAGGAAATAGGCGCGCGAATATCGTGGCTTACGCGATACGAAAATTGGTCAAGCTCAAAATTCACTTTTCTCAGAACTTCGTTTTGCTCGGCAATCAATTTTTTACGCTTTTGGACTCGCCGATAGCTCCAGTACCCTCCCAAAATCAACAAGAGCAAAAATCCGATTGCGCTGGTAACAATGGTTATATTGCGCTGATAATCAGCCAATTGGCTTTTATAATTTGCTTCTCTAACTTGGCTTTTGGCTTTCTCAAGGTTCAATTTTTGGCGATTAATCAAGTTGTTTTGGGTCAGAATAGAATCTTTGCCCACAATCATCAATTGAAATGTATCGAGTTGGGCTTCGAGTCCGATTTTTTTTTCGGCAAAATCTTGATTGATTGCCTTAAAATCAATTTTTGATTTTTGTAATACCCCTTCCAATTGTTGAATATAAGCTTCATAAAGCTCTTTTTGTTTATGATGCAAGACTTTAAAAGTTTCAACTTTTGGATATGTACGCGCACTGGGATTGTCAGCCTGCGTAAAATTCACAATTACTTGCTTGGTAATGGTGGGGGAGTTTTGTAAGGTTTTTCTTACATCTTCTTGCAAAAAAAATCGGCTCAATTCTGTGTATAACTCTTGGTATTTTCGAATAGCCAATTTATCGCGGCGGCGGCGGTTATACTTTTCACTCGAAATCAATTCATAGATAGGCGTAATATTTTCAGAAAAAAAAGCATAAAGTACACTCCCACTGATTTGTTTTTGCTTAAATTGGGTATGATACAACTGAAAAGCCTTGCGATGATATTCGGCGGCGCGGTCAGAGCGGTCTTGTTTAAGCCCATACACATTGCCCAAAACCGTATAAGTCTGCGCCATTAGGTCAGAATTATTGAGTTTTAGGGCTTGCTCCTCGACTTTTTTTACCAATTTGAGGCTCTGGTTGGGGTCACTTTCTATGAATTGTCGAGCAGTTTGCAAGTCTTTTTTTAATTCACTGACCAAAGCCTCATTTTGGGCTAAGATAGCTACTGAGTTAAGCAAAATAATTGTTAAAATAAAACAGCAATAACGGATTGATAAAAACATATTAGTCATTCATTTATAATTCAAAGCGGTAGTTTATTATAACACAATTTAAACCAAACAAATAACTAGCTGATAATCAGTGAGTTATATACATATTTTAAATTTCAAATTCTCTTTAATAGACAAAAGTTTCAATAAGGGAATTTTTACAAAAAACACCTAAAACTTACTTTTGTATTGGGGAAGACAAAATCCAATATTTTTTGAAATCAGTTTGATTTTCAAGTATTCATAAAATTGTAGCCCAGCCTTTGGGCTGTGGGAGGCACAGCCTAAAGGCTGGGTTACACGCTTATTTGTCAAAAGTCAAATGATTTTTAATTATTTGAAAAAATATTCATTGCCCGTCAGTGATTATTTGGAACTTATTTCCTTATGCGTTTCTTTGCCAAGTTTAGAGTTGTATTAAATTTTATGCCTTTCACTTCCTCAAATTTATATAATCTATCTAAATAAGTAATGATTTAGTTATAAAATGTGCTGGTGTGCTGATGTAATACATTGATTATCAATTATTTAACAATTAATATTGTTTACTTTATTTTTAAATCATTCCTAAGGAATTAAGAATTAATAAATACGAATTAGAAATTATGCAAATAACTGATTATCAATTAGTTAAATTTTTACAAATCTGCGCCTTATTTTGTAATCATTCCTAATCTAATTTTTGCGGTTGCTAAAGCTATTAATTTCCAAAACTATCCGCGTAATTTGCGAAAAAATACAAATTTGTAATGAAAAAAGACATTGAATTTCCGGCAGTGGTAGGCGTGCAAATTGCCATCGCCAAACAAATCGATGAAATCGGTAATACCGAATGGCGCGTTTTTTTGTTAAATCACAACCAATTTGCACTTGAGAATGTATTGATTACCTCACAAGGTTATAGCATCCGTCAAGATAACAAACCTGCTGATATTGAGAAAACCTCCACCCTACGCCACCTTATTCCCCTACTTGAATCTCAAGAATACGCGTTGATTGAGCCTATTGACCCCTCGGTATTTCATCTCTGTAATGAATATTGGTTGAGTTACTATGTAAATGGCAAAATTTATGACAAAAAATTTATTTTTATGCCCGATAGCATCGTAGAAGAAAATTTACAAAAGATTGAAATGCTCAATCTACAAGGCATTTTACATAGTTAGGCGAGCCGTTCACAAATCAGTTAATACCCCAAAGCAGAGGCGGGACTTTTTCTTCATTTGATAGATTCAATTCAACCAGCAATTCCCACTGTAGAAATTTTAAACGAATACTTAATTTTTTAGAATATTTAAAAATAACTTTCCTGTAACTAATTGATAATGAGGTGATTATAAATACACTTTTTTTTACAACTTTCTTTTTTCTTGATAAAAAAGAAACAACGAAACCAAGCAACCCTACA